>JALFHZ010000096.1 GCA_022776445.1 Lachnospiraceae bacterium | reverse complement strand
ATGACACAGGAGTTTGACACAAATGAAATTATCGAAACGGCTGGAGACCATTGCTGCGATGGTACCGGAACTGTCGGAGGACGGCTGTGTGGCTGATATTGGTACGGATCATGGATTTATTCCGATCCGCCTGATTCAGGAACGTAAGGCGGCACGTGCACTGGCGATGGATGTGCGAAAGGGACCACTGATGCGTGCGGAGGAGCATATCCGCCAATATGGTCTTGCGGATCGGATTGAAGTGAGGCTCAGTGATGGGCTGGAGCAGCTGCGTGCCGGAGAGGCGCAGGCAGTTGTGATTGCCGGTATGGGAGGAGAACTGATGCTGCGGATTCTGCGGAACGGAGGGCATGTGCGTGAGAGTATTCGTTACTGGATCCTCTCTCCGCAGTCGGAGCTTTCCGCATTTCGACACGGCCTGGAAGAGATGGGGCTGGCGATCCGCAGGGAAGAGTTGGTAGAAGAAGACGGAAAATACTATACGGTGATGCTGGCGGAGCCGGGAGAGATGCACTATGAGCAGGAATACCGGTATCGCTACGGGGACTGCCTGATCCGGCAGAAATCCCAGGTGCTGCAGGCGCTTCTGGAACGGGAGCAGTGCCAGTATCGGGAGATTTTAGAGCAGCTGGGCAGGCAGGAGAGCGAGGGCGCTGTGAAGCGAAGCCGGGAGATCAGGCAGGAACTGCTGGATCTGACGGAGGCGCTGGATGTGATGCGTTAAAACTGGAATAAGCAGTGAAGGAGATTCATATGATTCTAAGCAGAGATATTATGGCATGTCTGGATCGTCTCGCACCTCAGGCATACGCATGCGAATGGGATAATCCTGGTTTTCTGGCAGGGCGTCAGGATAAGGAGGTTCACCGCGTCCTGATTGCTCTGGATGTGACGACAGCGGTGACAGAGCAGGCGATTCGGGAACGGGCGGATATGGTTATAACACATCATCCGCTGGTGTTCCGGGCATTAAAAAAGATTAATGATCAGAATTTCATCAGCAGGCGGATTGTCAGTCTGCTTCAGGCGGATATCAGTTATTTTGCGATGCATACGAATTTTGATACTGCACCTGGGTGTATGGCGGATCTGGCTTCGGGGAAACTCGGGCTACACAAAGGGCAGCCGCTTGAGGTGACCGGGGAAGCAGAAGGTGTGCCGATCGGCATCGGCAAGGTGGGAGAACTGGAAAAACCGGTTTCTCTGAAAACATTGGCGGATCAGGTCAAAGCGGCATTCGGTCTGCCGTTTGTTCTGGTATATGGTGCGGATCAGGTGAAAGAACCGATCGTGCGGGTAGCTGTTTCGCCTGGATCCGGGGGAAGTATGCTGGATGCGGGAATCCGTGCCGGAGCGCAGGTGATTGTGACCGGAGATATCGGGCATCATGAGGCTTTGGATGCCGTGGAACAGCATATGGCGGTCATGGATGCCGGTCATTATGGACTGGAGCATATTTTTATTCCATTTATCCGGGATTATCTGAAACAGGAATTTGGAGATGAACTGGAGCTTTTTGAGGCAGAGGAAGCGTTTCCGGCACTGGTATGGTGATATCTGGAGCCGGTATACAGTTCTGTATGAAGAAGACAGGAGGCATTGTATGATTCATGTAACGGTAGAAGGACAGCCGCGTGAATACGAGAGAGGCGTACTTCTGCAGGAAATCGCCGAAGAGTTTCAGCCGCAGTTTGAGTATGACATTCTGCTGGCTGTGGTGAACGGAAAGCTGCAGGAACTTCATAAGAAAGCAAAGGATGAAACGGAGATCCGTTTTATGACGGCAGAAGAGAAACCGGGGATGTCCGCATACAGCAGAAGTGCGATTCTGGTGATGCTCAAAGCGTTTTACGAAGTTGTGGGAGCAGATCGGGTTCAAAAGATTTCCGTGGATTTCTCTGTCGGAGATGGTCTGTTTCTGGAAGCAGCAGGAGATTTTGAACGGAACCAGGACCTTGTGGATCGGGTGAAAGCGAAGATGTTTCAGTATGTCAGCGAGGATATTCCCATCATGAAGCGCAGTGTACACACGGATGAAGCGGTGGAACTGTTTTTAAAACATCACATGTTTGAGAAAGCGAAATTATTTCGTTATCGCCGCGCTTCCCGCGTGAATGTATACAGTATCGGTGATTTTGAGGATTACTACTATGGTTATATGGTCCCGAGTACCGGTTATCTTCGCTGCTTTGATTTGAGACTTTACAACGACGGAATGATTCTCATGCTGCCGAATTCTGCCAATCCGGCAGCGATTGCGGAATCCGGGATTCCGGAGAAACTGTTTGCAGTGCTTCGGGAAGCGGAGGAGTGGGGGCATAAGCTGGAGGTTTCTACAGTGGGAGCCCTCAACGATCAGATTTCAGCAGGAAAGATGAATGAGCTGATTCTGGTACAGGAAGCGTTGATGGAGAAGAAGATCGGAGATGTAGCCGAGATGATCGCATCCCGTCCGGAGGCGAAGATTGTTATGATTGCAGGCCCGTCTTCTTCCGGAAAGACAACTTTTTCTCACAGGTTGTCTGTTCAGCTGAAGGCAAAGGGATTGAAGCCTCATCCGATCGCGGTTGATAATTACTTTGTAAATCGCGAAGACAGTCCGAGAGACGAGAAGGGCAATTATAATTATGAGGCGCTGGAGTGTCTGGATGTCGCGCTGTTTAACCGGAATATGACAGATCTGCTGGCCGGAAAGACGGTGGAACTGCCGTATTACAATTTCGTCACCGGGGTACGGGAGTACCGGGGAGAGTACCTGACGCTCGGACCGGAGGACATTCTGGTGATCGAAGGAATTCACTGCCTGAATGAGCAGCTGTCCTACAGTCTTCCGAAGAAAAATAAGTTTAAGATCTATATCAGTGCGTTGACTCAACTGAATATCGATGAGCACAACCGGATCCCGACCACAGACGGGCGTCTGATTCGAAGAATCGTACGGGATGCCCGTACGCGCGGTTCTTCCGCACAGGCGACGATCCGTATGTGGCCGTCGGTGCGCCGGGGGGAAGAAGAAAACATTTTCCCCTATCAGGAGGATGCAGATGTGATGTTTAATTCCGCGCTGGTCTATGAACTGTCCGTGTTGAAGTATTATGCAGAACCACTGTTATTCGGGGTTCCCCGTGACAGTGCGGAATACCTTGAGGCGAAAAGGCTTTTGAAATTCCTGGATTATTTTCTGGGAGTCAGCTGTGAAGATATCCCGAAAAATTCTATAGTGCGGGAGTTTATCGGTGGGAGCTGCTTTAAAGTGTGATATTCAGTTATGCCGGTTACATCATGTAGAATGGAAAGTTGACATTGTCGGAGTTTAATGTTAAAATGAAACAACTTGAGTAAGACAGATGGTCGCTGCCGCAGTGCCGAAAGGCCGCGGGAGAGGAAAGTCCGGGCTTCACAGGGCAGGATGCCAGATAACGTCTGGCGGAGGCGACTCCAGGGACAGTGCAACAGAAATATACCGCCGGCTTTCAGCCGGTAAGGGTGGAAGGGCAGTGTAAGAGACTACCGCCCGGCTGGTAACAGACGGGGCACATGTAAACCCCATTCGAAGCAAGACCGAACAGAAAGCATAAGGCGGCCCGTCTGCTTTCGGGTAGGTTGCTTGAACCAGGTGGTGACATCTGGTCTAGATAGATGACCATCCAACGACATAACCCGGCTTATCGTCTTGCTCATATTCAGAAACTTACGCACTCCGCCTGAGCGGAGCTGCCGCAGAGGCATTGAATAGATTAAGGAAAAGGCAGATATTGCAATGACAGTATCTGCCTTTTCCTGAGTGGTGCCGCTTAATGATAAACGATAGAAGTATCGTATTGGCAGATCACTCTGCCAGCTCTTCCCATTTTTCATAGAGGGTTTCCAGGTTTGCCTGGATGTCCTCTTTTTCTTTATTTAATTCCATCAGCTTTGCAACATCGGTAAAAATCTCCTCCTGCGACAGCAGTGCGTCGATCTCGCCGTCCCGGGTCTCCAGTTTGTGAATGTCCTCTTCCACTTTTCTCAGATCATTCTGGCGTTTGCGGATGCGGGCCTGTTCTTCTTTCTGTGCTTTCCAGTCCAGTTTGACTTCGGATTCTGCAGCGGCAGTCGCCGCCTCGGAACCGGACGGAGTATTCTGAGTGGAATAAAGCGTATTCATCAGCTCTTTCTTTTCCAGATAATAATCATAGTTGCCGATGTAGTTGATCAGCGTCTGACCGGTCAGTTCCAGGATTCTGGTTGCGGTCTGGTTGATGAAATAACGGTCATGAGAGACGTAAAGAACAGTTCCCGTATAGTTTCGGAGAGCCTGTTCCAGAATTTCCTTGGAGGTGATGTCCAGATGGTTGGTAGGCTCATCAAGGATCAGGAAATTTGCCTCGGAAAGCATCAGCTTCGCCAGAGAAACACGTCCGCGTTCACCGCCGCTTAAGTCAGAGATCCGCTTGAATACATCGTCTCCGGTAAAGAGGAAAGCGGCAAGAATATTGCGAACCTGGGTATTGGTCAGGTTCGGATAGGCATCCTGTACCTCCTCAAACACCGTTTTCTCCATGTGAAGGACGTGATGTTCCTGATCGTAGTAGCCGATATGCACCTTCGAACCCAGCGTGATGGTGCCGGTATCGGCCGGAAGCATGCCGTTGATCAGTTTGAGGATCGTTGTTTTGCCGGTGCCGTTATTGCCGATAATGGCAACTCGTTCACCACGCTTGATTTCCATGCCGATGTTGGCAAACAGCTTCTGGCGACCGAAGGATTTGCTCAGGTCCCGGATGGTCAGGACATCATTGCCGCTGGCGATATTCGGTTCCAGCCGGATCTGCATTTCATCGTTGATCTCAGCCGGCTTTTCCAGCACCTCGATCTTGTTCAGCATCTTCTCGCGGCTTTCCGCGCGTTTGATGGATTTCTCTCGGTTGAAAGACTTGAGCTTTGCGATGACTTCTTCCTGGTGTTTGATTTCCTGCTGCTGATTTAAGTATGCTTTCATCTGAGCGGCGCGGATCATGGCTTTTTTCTCACTGTAGGCAGTGTAGTTGCCCTGATAGACGGTGCTGTGTCCCTGCTCCAGTTCCACGATTTTGCCGACTACGCGGTTTAAGAAATAGCGGTCATGTGCTACGATAATCACTGCACCGCTGTAGTTCAGAAGATACGTTTCCAGCCATGCGATGGATGCCATGTCCAGGTGGTTGGTCGGCTCGTCCAGAAGAATAATGTCTGGTTTTGACAGAAGGAGTTTGCCGAGGGATACACGGGTCTTCTGACCGCCGGAAAGTGTGCAGACGGTTTTGTTGAATTCGTCTTCCGCAAAGCCAAGGCCTTTCATCACACCGGTGATCTCACTCTGCCAGGCATATCCGTTTTCCAGCTCAAAGGTATGATTCAGACGGCTGTAAGCGGAGAGCATCTGTTCCAGTTCTTCTCCGGAAGCGTCCTTCATCTGCAGTTCCAGGCTGCGGATCTCCTGCTCCATCTCAATGATCGGGCGCTTCACTTCTTTCAGCTCGTCGTAGATCGTGCGGCTGCTGTCCAGATCCTGATGCTGCGCCAGATAGCCGAGCGTCTTTCCCTTTGAGAGAACCACCTCACCCTGGTCAGCGGCAAGCTCCCCGACGATAATCTTCAGCAGGGTGGATTTGCCTGCACCGTTGATGCCGACGATGGCGGCCTTTTCCTGATCTTCTATATGAAAGGAGACTTCGGACAGAATCTGGTCGGTGCCGAAGGCTTTGCTGATATGGTTGCATGATAAAATCATAATTTTGTATTCTCCGTTTCTCGTATGGCGGCCTGCGCGGAAAGCAGGCATCACCGATTATGAAAGTCGATTGTCCCATTCGTTTGACCGGACGTTCATAGTATAATATAAGAAGCATTATTTTTCAACAATCATCCGAATTCCTGTCCGGATTACGGTATATTTCTGGTATATTTTCGAATGATATCAATATAGTCTCTGGCATGCTGGGGCAGATAACGCTTTTTGGCGTAAGCGGCAATGGTGGTGGTTTCTACCGGCTGTCTGCCGACGGACAGGCAGAGGGATGGCTCTTGGCTTTGATCAGTGATTTTTGCATAATAGCTTTCCGGGGCGATGGCAACTCCCATGCCGGACAGTGCAAGACGGATGGACATCTCGCTGTTGCGGGTGTGAAGAAGCACCGGAGGATTGATGTGATAATCCTCAAACAGCTTCAGAGCGATGCCGCCGGAGTTCTGATCCGGATAGAGGAGGATGAAATTCTCCTGCGCAAAAAGGCTTAAATCAATCCACGGATGGGAAAAGCCGGCTTTCGGTATCGCGTGTGCGGCAAGCGGATGATCCGGGGACAGGATCAGCACCATCTGTTCGGTGCGCAGGATCTGGTAATCCAGAAGCGTGGGAAATTCATGTACGTTGTAAATGGTCAGATCGATGGAATGATTTTTCAGCGTGGCCTCCGCCACAAAGTTGACCTCTTCCATGACATTGACGGTGACATAGGGATAGCGGCTGTGAAATTCCGGCAGGGTGGGCTGGATAATAACGCTGCCAAGCATGATGGGAATTGCGATATTCAGGCGTCCGTGTTCCCGGTGGGTGATGTCATCGTATTCCCGGCTCCACTGTTCCCCGCAGGAGGCGATCTGCTCAGCATAGTGGAGATAACGCTCTCCAAGGTAAGTGGGAATGTAAGCGTTGTCCTTTCGATAAAAAAGCGGACTTCCCAGTTCTTTTTCCAGATTTTTCAGGTATTTGCTCAGAGAAGGCTGGGAGATATAGAGGGAATCTGCGGCTTTTCCGATGCTTTTGTGGGCGGCGATTGCCAGAATATATCTTGCTTCCTTTAAATCCATAAGACCTCCTTGATTCATAGCTTTAATGCATAAATATTATAGAATTTATATATTTGACGTATATTATATTACTTTTTATAATGAACGTAAAGTACAAAATAAGTGTCCTTAATAAATCAAAGGAGAGCACGATTATGAAAAAAAGCAGTGCATTCATCATGCTGGTGCCGGGACTGGTGATTCTGCTGGTGTTCCTTGCATTCCCGCTTCTCAAAGTGCTGGTGCCCAGTATGTTTGAGGGGGAATACCCGTTCAGTTCCTATCTGGAGTTTCTGCAGGACAGCTATTATATGAAGATTTTTCTGCGGACGGTTCGGATTGCGGTGATTACTACGCTGATCTGTATGATCGGGGGAATTCCAACCGCGTATTTTATCAGTCGGTGCAGTAAAAAGTGGAGAGGCCTTCTGCTGGCGGCATCCATTTTCCCGCTGATGACAAACTCTGTGATTCGAAGCTTTGCCTGGATCAATATTCTGGGAAGCAATGGTATCGTAAACCGGTTTCTGATGATTCTTGGTCTGGTGGAGAAACCGATGAAGCTGCTTTATACGGATTTTGCCATTATCATCGGTTCGGTTTATCTGTTCCTGCCGCTTATGATCGTCACGGTGACCGGCGTGATGGAAAACATCGACGATGACATGATGGAAGCAGCGGAAAGTCTGGGAGCCACCCGGCTGGAAGCATTTATGAAGGTGATTTTTCCGATGAGTCTTCCCGGTATCATCGTAGGTGGAATTCTGGTGTTTACCGGAACACTGACGGCTTACACCACGCCGCAGCTTCTGGGCGGCAACAGCAACATGGTGATGTCCACGCTGATTTACCAGAGAGCCATGTCGGTAGGAGACTGGAACGGTGCGGCAGTGGTTGCGTTAATCATGATCATTCTGACTCTGGCTGTGATCAAAGGCTTCAATAAGCTGGCGGCAGGCCTGGACAAACGAGGTGAGAACTATGCGTAAGAATAAGATGCTGACTGCATTTGCGGTTCTTGTATTTGCGTTTCTGATGATTCCGCTGCTGATCATTACTGTGACAGCCTTCGGAGGGGGAAGTGCCATTACCTTTCCGATTGATTCCTTTTCCCTGAAATGGTTCGGCAATGTATTTGCCTTAAAATCATTCCGCCGCTCCTTTCTGACCAGCCTGGAGGTGGCATTTCTCGCAACCTTGATTGCGCTGCTGGTAGGAGTTCCGGCGGCATATGCGCTGGCAAGATCCAATATCCGCGGAAAACAGATGTTGAAATCCATTTTCCTGTCTCCGACGATTGTACCTGGGATTGTCATCGGTTTCATCCTGTATCAGTTCCTGATTCTGACGCTGCGGATTCCGGTGTTCGCAAGCCTTCTGGCAGGTCATTTTATGGTGACGCTGCCGTACGTAATCCGCGTGGTCGGCTCTTCCATGGAGCAGTTTGATTTCTCCGTCGAGGAGGCGGCGTGGAGTCTGGGATGTCCGAAGGGGGCGGCTTTTTTCAAGGTTGTGCTTCCCAATGTTACTTCCGGCATTTCGTCTGCGTTTATGCTGGCATTTATCAATTCCTTTAACAATATTCCGGTGTCCATGTTTCTGTCCGGACCTGGCATCAGCACATTTCCGTCCACGCTGATGAATTATATTGAGTACAACTATGATCCGACGGTTTCAGCAGTGTCCGTTCTTCTGATGGCGGCAACGGTAGTGATCATGGTGATTGTGGACCGGACTCTGGGCATTGCAGCTCTGGCGAAATAACGAGGAGGATGAAGAACGATGGCGTTTATGACTTTAGATCAGATTGATGTCAGTTATGATAAAAAGAAACAGATTTTAAAAGGCCTGAGCCTGGATGTGGAGAAGGGAGAGCTGGTGTCCCTGCTTGGCCCGAGCGGCTGCGGTAAATCTACAACGCTGCGTGTGGTGGCAGGATTTATTGACCCGCAGAACGGCAGCTTTACACTGGACGGCGAGGATATGACACGGGTTCCGGTGCATAAGCGGAATTTTGGCATCGTGTTCCAGAGCTATGCACTGTTTCCGCATCTGAGTGTATTTGACAACGTGGCATTCGGACTGCGTACGCGCAAGATCGGGAAAGAAGTGATTGAGAAAAAGGTAATGGAGATTCTGGAGGTCTGCGGGCTGACAGAATTCAGGGATCGTTTCCCAAAGCAGATGTCCGGAGGGCAGCGTCAGCGTGTGGCATTGGCAAGAGCTCTGGTTATCGAGCCGAAACTGCTTTTGCTGGATGAGCCCTTAAGCAACCTGGACGCGAAGCTGAGGGTCAGCATGCGCGTGGAGATCAAGCGTCTGCAGAAGAAGCTGGGAATTACGACGCTGTTTGTCACCCATGACCAGGAGGAATGTTTCTCCATTTCGGACAAGGTGGCGGTTATGAACGGCGGTGTGATTGAGCAGTATGATACGCCGGAGCATATTTACAGCAAGCCGGCTACGGAATTTGTGGCGAGATTCATTGGGTTTGAGAATTTCCTGACGCTGCAGCATGTGGGCGAAAGCCGTTACCAGGCTCCGGACGGCAGCCGGTTCCTGGTAGATATGGAATGTCCGGCAGATGATTTCGCAGGTACCATCCGTCCGGATGATATTCGCCTTGCACAAAACGGACAGACGGAAAATGTGCTGGACGGAACGGTTGGCGTGAGAACCTTCCTGGGGAAGAGCTATCAGTATGAAGTCAATACTGCAGCGGGTGTACTGCGTGTCAACATGAATACGTCCCATGAATTTTCAGAGGGTGAGAATATCCGCCTGTACCTTCCATCAGAAAAACTGGTGCTGGTACGCAGATAAGGTTACTATATATTTTATTTTTCAAGGAGGAAACAGATTATGAAGAAATCAATGGCAGCAGTGCTCTGTGCAGCAATGGTTCTGACCGCATGCGGCGGCAATGCAGCAGAGGAGACAAAGGTAGAAGCAACGAAGGCAGAAGCGACGCAGGAAGAAGCTGCAAAAGCAGAAAACAGTGCAGCTCCGGCGGGGGAGCAGAAGCTGGTTCTGTCCACCTATGGACTCAGCGAAGATATTTCCGCAGAAGAAGTGTATGCACCATTTGAAAAGCAGTTTGGCTGTGAGATTGTGACGGAAACCGGCGGTACCAACGACCGTTACACGAAGCTGGCGGCAGACAGCGAATCTACCATTGATGTGATTGAACTTTCTCAGGCTATGACGGCAAAGGGAATTGCAGAGGGGCTGTTTGAGGAGATTGATTTAAGCAAAATCGAGAATGCAAAGGATCTGATCGGCGCTGCAAAAACCATGGCAGAGGCAGGACAAGGTGTTGCCTATACCATCAACAGCATAGGAATCATGTACAATCCGGAAGCAACCGGCTTTGAGATCACCGGTTTTGACGATCTGTGGGATGAGCGTCTGGAAGGTATGGTATCCATTCCGGAGATCACCACAACCTTTGGACCGGCTATGGTTTACATGGCAAGTGACCACGCAGGTGTGGACATCAAGAGCGACAACGGAGAGGCGGCATTCCAGGCTCTGGCAGAGTTAAAGCCGAATCTGGTAAAGACCTATACCAAATCTTCCGATCTGATCAATATGTTCACCTCCGGTGAGGTCGCAGTGGCAGTGGTTGGTGATTTTGGCGTTCCGACCATTCAGGCAGCAAATCCGGATCTGGTGTATGTAACTCCGGATGGCACCTATGCAAACTTCAATACCATCAGCATCACGAAGAACTGCAAGAATAAGGAGCTGGCTTATGAGTATCTGAACTATCGTCTGAGTGCAGAGCTGCAGACCAAGACCGGCAAGGCTCTGAACGAGGCACCAACCAACAGCAAGGTTGTCTTTACGGAAGAAGAGGCAAAGAACATGACCTACGGTGAGAAGGCTGAGAACGCAAAGGTTCTCGACTACACGTTTGTTAATCCACAGTTAAACAGCTGGATTGATCAGTGGAACCGTACGATCAACAACTGATATAAAAAAATTCAGAACGGCGGGAATTATGAAAGCGGATTTTATCATCAAAAATGCCATGGTTTTTATGACTTTCCGGCAGTGTTTTGAGAAGCGGGATGTGGCAGTTGCAGGGGAGAAGATTTATGCAGTCTCCCCTGCACTTTCCTGTACGGGGGTCAGAGAAATTGACGCAGAGGGCAAATACCTGATTCCGGGCCTGATTGACATCCATATGCATATTGAAAGTTCCATGACCTACCCGGAAGAATTCTCCAGAATCACACTGCCTTACGGCGTCACTACGGTGGTAGCGGATGCCCATGAGATTGCCAATGTGTTTGGGATAAAGGGAATCCGGTGGTTTATGGATCAGAAAACGCAGCAGGATATTTTCTATGCGATTCCATCCAGCGTTCCTTCCACAAGACCGGAGTTTGAGACTTCCGGGGCTGAAATCGGAGAAGAGGAAGTGAGACAGCTGGCAGCAGACGACCGGGTGCTGTGCCTGGGGGAAGTGATGAATGCCAGAGACTTAACTTCCGAAGCAGACACGAAAATCCGGCGTCTGGTTCGCATCTGCCGGGAAAAAGGCGGAGGACGGGCATTGCGGATCGAGGGACACTGTCCGAAAATTACGGGAGCAGAGCTGTGCCGTTTCATCTATGAAGGCGTGGATGCGGACCATACCCAGCAGTCTTCGGAATCTGTGCTGGAGAAGACGGATCTCGGCATGTTCCTGGAGCTGCAGTACAAATCCCTGACCAAAGAAGTGGTGGATACGGTATGTGAACACCAGCTTTATGAAAACGTGGCTCTGATCACCGATGATACGATGCCGGATCAGCTTCTGCATGGGCATCTGAACCGGATTACGGCACACGCGGTGAAGCAGGGCATGCCGGCGGAAAAGGCAGTTTACTGTTCGACTTATACACCTGCAAGGAGAATGCATCTGGATGACCGCGGCATCATCAGTCCGGGCAAGCTGGCGGATCTGGTTCTGCTTTCGGACCTGGAACATTTTGAGCCGGATATGGTGTTTAAACGCGGACGCTGTGTGTTTGAAAAAGGGAAGCCGCTGCAGCAGGGGGAGATTCGGCAGAAGGATGCAGCACAGGAGTTTTACCATTCGGTTCATTGCCGCCAGGCTGTCCCGGAGGATTTTGTATTGAAGACAGACAGAAACTGCAGCAGCGTGGAGGTGTCTGTCATGGAAATCCAGAAGTTTGGAACGTTTACCAGACACGGGATCAGGAGACTGGACGTGAAGGATGGAGTAATCTGCTGGCAGGAAGCGGGACTTAGTCTTGCGGCGGTTTTTGAGCGTTACGGCATCCGGGGAACGGTGTCTTATGGACTGGTGGACGGGGCGTTTACCGGTCCGGGAGCTGCTGCAACTACCTGGTCCCATGACTGTCACAATCTGCTGGTGCTGGGCAATTCCCCGGCGGACATGGTGGCGGCGCAGAACCGGATTCTTGAGATACAGGGCGGATATGTGGCGGCGTTTGACGGAAAGGTGCAGGCAGAAGCACATCTGCCGATCGGAGGCATTTTGTCGGATCGTCCGGTGGAAGAACTGGCACAGCAGCTGGCGCAGGTCCGGGATGCCATGAGGAGACTGGGCTATGAGAATAACAATGAAATCATGTCCATGTCTACGCTTGCACTTCCGGTTTCGCCGGAATTGAAACTGACGGATTTCGGACTTCTGGATGTGAAAAGCCAGAGCCGGATTCCGCTGATACAGGGAGTTTAGATGCGATGAAGACACTGATTAAAAACGGCATTGTCGTGACCATGAATCAAAAACGGGAGGTATTTCCGGATGGTTATGTGCTGATGGAAGGTACACAAATTCTGGAGACCGGTCCGATGGAGCAGCTGCGTCGGCAGCCGGAAGAAGCTATGACCGTGGTGGACGCACGCAGGGCGATTGTCATGCCGGGAATGGTCAATACACACTGTCATATGGGCATGATCCCGTTTCGCGGACTGGGAGATGACTGTCGGGACCGGCTGCGGGTATTTCTGCTTCCCATGGAGGCAAAAGCCGTGGATGCGGAGCTGGTGGAATGCTCTACCCGCTATGCGGTCTGTGAGCTTCTTCTGTCCGGCGTGACGACGGTGCTGGATATGTATTATTTTGCGGATCGGGTGGCGGGTGTGATGGACCGGATGGGAATCCGGGGAATCGCCGCAGAGACTGTAATGGAAGACGCAACCTGTGACGCAGCTTCTCCGCAGGAAGCCATGGAGTATGGCAGTGCGGTCATGGCAGCTTATCGGAATCATCCGAGAGTCCGCGGCTGCATTGCAGCGCATGGAACCACGACCTGCAGTCCTGAGACACTGAAACGCATCCATGAGCGGGATGCTTCTGCCGGTCTTCCGTTTACGCTGCATGTGGCGGAAATGGATTATGAGATGAAGGAACTGCGCGACCGGTATGGCTGTACACCGGTGGAGTATCTCAAACGACTGGGCGTGCTGGATCCTCTGACCGTTGCGGCGCACAGCATTCAGCTGACAGAAAACGATATTCGTCTTCTGAAAGAAAACGGCAGCAGTGTGGCGCACTGCATCGGATCCAATACGAAGGCAGCGAAGGGAGTTGCTCCGGTTTCAGACATGCTCCGGCAGCAGATCGCGGTCGGACTGGGAACCGACGGACCGGCCAGCGGAAATACGCTGGACCTGTTTACACAGATGCGGTTTTGTGCAAATTTTCACAAAAATTATAACCGCGACCGAAGCGCATTCCCGGCAGCAGAGATTACTGCCATGGCAACGATCGGAGGAGCGCGGGCTCTTGGCATGGAGCGGCAGATCGGCTCTCTGGAACCAGGCAAACAGGCGGATCTGGTGCTGGTCGAGACGGATTCTCCCAATATGTTCCCGGTTTATGATCCGTACTCGGCACTTGTATACAGTGCACGGGCGGAAAATGTCCGGGAGGTTTACGTGGCAGGGCGCTGTCTGGTGCGGAATAAACAGCTGATAGACCAGGATTTTCGGGAAATCCGTGAGAAACTGCGTGAGAAAATGGATCGCACTGCATTCCGTGAAATGAAAAATATGGTTAATTGATTGTATTTTTATAAATAATCTAACAAAAACCCGTTTGACAAGGCATACTACCGACTGTATAATAAGGTGAGAGTATACTATTAAGGGGTGGATATCATGGAAGGAAGAGAAATATCAAAGGCAGTCATCACGAGGCTTCCGAGATATTACCGTTATCTGGGAGAATTGCTGGATTCAGGCGTGGAGCGCATTTCATCCAATGAGCTGAGTACCAGGATGAAGGTGACAGCATCTCAGATTCGACAGGATTTGAATAATTTCGGAGGTTTTGGTCAGCAGGGATACGGATACAATGTAAAGTATCTTCATACTGAGATTGCCAAGATTCTGGGTATCGACCGCCAGCACAATCTGATTATTGTCGGAGCAGGTAATTTAGGACAGGCTATCGCCAATTATGCGAATTTTGAGAAGCGTGGTTTTATCATCAAAGGTATGTTTGATATCAATCCGCGTCTGATTGGTCTGGTAGTGCGTGGCATCGAGATCCGTGGTGGGGATGATCTGGAACAGTTTATTGCTGATAATGATGTTCAGATGGCCGCATTGACGATTCCTAAGACGAAGGCTCCGGAGATCGCTGACCGTCTGGTCAATGCGGGAATCAAAGCTATCTGGAATTTTGCGCATGTGGATCTGAATGTTCCGGATGATGTTGTTGTGGAGAATGTACATCTTTCTGAGAGTCTGATGCGTCTGTCATACAGAGTCTGCAGCATGCAGGATCGTCTGGCACAGGAAAAAGAAAAATTAAATGCGAAGCAGGAAAAGGATTTCAAATAGTCCTGACGGGGTCTTCGCAGGGATACAGCCGGCGAGTAGGCGTTATGCGCTTACTCTGTCGGCTTTCCTTATTCGTCTTGAGAAAGGCAGGTGTGGGAAATGAGATATACGGTAACAGGCAGTCAGATGAAGCAGATTGACCAGGATACCATCGAGCGGATCGGGATACCGTCGGTGGTTCTGATGGAGCGGGCAGCTCTGGCTGTGGCAGAAGCCGCAGAAGCGTTCCTGTCTGGTCAGTCACCGGATGCCGGTGTGCTGATTGTCTGCGGCACAGGCAATAACGGTGCCGACGGAATCGCTGTGGGACGGATTCTTCACGGGCGCGGATATCGGGTCAGAGTGCTTCTTGCAGGCAATCCGGAGCATGCGACAAAGGAGCATCGGATGCAGCAGCAGATTGCGGAAAATCTGCAGGTGCCGACTGCCTGTGCGGATGCATTTTCATTGGAGCAGGAGCATTTTGCCGTGATTGTAGACGCGCTTTTTGGAATCGGTCTGGGAAGACCGGTGGAAGGAAGATACCGGGAACTTCTGGAACAGCTCTCCGGAATGAAGGAGGCAAGGGTCATTGCTGTGGATATTCCGTCCGGTATCCATGCGGACACCGGGGCCGTGATGGGGACAGCTCTTCGTGCAGATCTTACAGTTACATTCGGATACGGGAAGAGCGGTCTGATGCTGTATCCGGGAAAGTCCTATGCGGGAGAGGTCCGGATCGCAGATATCGGATTTTCGGATATCAGCCGGGAACGTGTCGGTTGGGACGCGCAGGTTCTGGAAGCGGAGGACCGGAAAAAGCTTCCGGGACGGCTGGCTGACGGGAATAAGGGAACCTTTGGGAAGGTTCTGATTGTAGCCGGTTCCAGAGGAATGTGCGGTGCGGCTCTTTTGAGTGCCCTGGCTGCGTACCGCACCGGCGCGGGACTTGTAAAGGTGCTGACTGTACCGGAGAACCGTGTGATTCTGCAGACACAGCTGCCGGAAGCGATTGTGGAAACCTATGAGCCGGAGGCGGTGTTGCCGGGCGGCGATTTCCAGGAATTTCTGGAGCGGCAGTGTGACTGGGCGGATGCCATAGTCATGGGTCCCGGGCTGGGCCGTGATTCCTATGTAGAGAGCCTTGTGGAGATGGTGCTTGCGCATGCCTATGTACCGATGGTGCTGGATGCGGACGGACTGAACGCGGTAGCAGACCATCCGCACCTGACCCGGTATTTTACAGAGAATATCATCATCACGCCACATATGGGTGAGATGGCGCGTCTGACCGGGACAACGGTCGGAGCGCTGAAGGCAGATGCGCTTCATGCAGCGCGGGATTACAGCAGCCGGTATAGTGTGATCTGCGTGATGAAAGATGCAGCTACAGTGATTGCGGAAAAAGAAGGAACTGCATGGATCAACGGAAGCGGATGCAGTGCTATGGCCAAGGCCGGATCGGGCGATGTGTTGACCGGTGTGATTGCGGGGCTCCTGGCAAGAGGAATGGAATGTACGGATGCCGCGGCTTACGGAGTGTTACTGCACGGACTGGCCGGTGAGGCGGCGGCAGATGCTCTGGGTGCGGATCATCTGCTTGCGCGTGATCTTACCGATTATCTTGCGGCAGAGAAAGAAAGGGAGGAATGAAACGTATGAAAACTTACACGAGAGTCTATGCACCCATTGATCTGGATGCAGTTGCCTACAATATGGAATCCATGAGAAGGAACCTTACACCGGGTACCGGCATGATCGGTGTCATCAAAACCGATGGATATGGTCATGGCGCCGTACCGGTAGCGCTGGTACTGGATCCGTTTGTCAGGGGATATGCAGTGGCTACGGTGGACGAGGCGATGATTCTGCGCCGTCATAATATCAAAAAACCGATTCTGATTCTGGGTGTGACGCATCCGAGCCGCTATGAGGATCTGGTTCGCGAGGAGATCCGTCCGGCCATCTTTACCATGGAACAGGCTCTGCCGCTGTCGGAGCTTGCGGCGGCAAAGGGAAAGAAGGCGAAGATTCATCTGGCGCTGGACACCGGCATGAGCCGGATCGGTATGCAGCCGGATGAGGAAGGTGCGGATCTGGCGGCTGCGATTGCCGCTTTGCCGGGAATTGAAGTGGAAGGCATGTTTACCCATTTTGCAAAGGCTGATGAGACAGACAAGAACTCTGCAGGACGTCAGCTGGAGCGGTACCTGAATTTTGTGGAATTGCTGAAGCAGCGTAATGTGGAGATTCCGGTCCGCCACTGCTCCAACAGTGCCGGTATCATAGATCTGCCGCAGGCCAATCTGGACCTGGTGCGTGCAGGAATTTCGATTTATGGTATGTATCCGTCCGATGAAGTAGATAAGACAAAAGTGCCGCTGCGTCCGGTTATGGGGCTGAAGAGCTTTATAACCTATGTGAAAACGATTCAGCCGGGACAGGAGGTCAGCTATGGCGGAACCTTTGTGGCAGACCGGGTGATGCGGGTTGCGACGATTCCGGTCGGTTACGGAGACGGATATCCGCGCAATCTTTCCGGAAAGGGCTGGGTTCTGATTCACGGAAAGAAGGCACCGATTCTGGGCAGAGTCTGTATGGATCAGTTTATGGTGGATGTAACGGAGATCCCGGATGCGGCTGTGGATTCCGAGGTGACGCTGATCGGCAAAGACGGAGGGGAAGAAATCCGAGTGGAAGATCTGGCCAACGCAGGTGGTGGATTCCATTACGAAATCGTATGCGATATCGGCAAACGGGTTCCGCGTGTTTACTCCTGGATGGGAGAGGTCGTCGGAACGAAAGATTATTTTGACGATACATATCCGGGCTTTGGCTGTTAACAGGATTCCGTTTTGATACATAAAATAATCACAGAGATGTATACGCCGGAAAGGGAAGGGCAATACTACCTTTATCAAAACCTGATGGAGTGTGAAATTGTGATTATCAGACGAGGAGATATCTATTATGCCGACCTGCGTCCTGTCGTCGGTTCGGAGCAGGGGGGAGTGCGTCCTGTTCTGATTATACAGAACGATGTCGGCAATAAACACAGTCCTACTGTGATCTGTGCTGCAATTACCTCGAAGATGAACAAGGCGAAGCTGCCTACCCATGTGGAACTGGATACCCGGAAATGTGATATGATCAAGGATTCCGTGATTCTTCTGGAACAGCTGCGGACGATTGACAAGCAGCGTCTGAAAGAGCGGATCTGCCATATTGACGACGAACTGCTGGAACGGGTCAACCGGGCTTTGATGGTAAGTCTGGAACTGACTACATAGTTCGCCATTGACGAAAGGAAGGAAATCAGGTAAACTGTTCACGTAGGCATTGATTCAGGCAAAAGAAAAAGGAGTTTTATTTTAATATGGAAGAGGGTTTTCCTTATCTATGGTTTTTTCTGGGCGCAGCGGTTGTTGCCATTGCCGGGTATCTGATCTGGAGATATCGGAAGTCCAGGGCTGAGAATGTGACAGAAGAAGATATCATGACCATGGTCAATGAAGGACATGAGCAGGGTGTTCTGGAATCCAGCGAGGCGGAGATGATTACGAATATCTTCGAATTTGACGACAAGGAAGCCGGTGATATTATGACGCACCGGAAGAATATTGTCGCTCTGGACGGAAGTATGATTCTGGAGGACGCGGCACGGTTTGTCCTGAGAGAATCCAGCAATTCCCGTTTCCCGGTATATGGGGAAGATCTGGATGACATCATCGGCACAGTGCATCTGCGTGACATTCTGATGCATGCAGAGGAGCCGCAGCAGGCGAAGCTGCCGCTTGCCAAAGTCCCGGGGATCCTGAGACCGGCCCATTTTATTCCTGAGACCCGCAATATCAATTCTCTGTTCAAGGAGATGCAGTCCCAGAAGATTCATATGGAGATCGTGATTGATGAATACGGACAGACTGCGGGAATCGTGACGATGGAAGATATTCTGGAAGAGATTGTGGGCAACATTCTGGATGAATACGATGAAGATGAACAGTTCATTGTACGGACGGAGCAAGGCTGGATTATGAATGGTATGACGCCTCTGGAAGAGGTCCAGGATGAGCTGAAGATCACGTTCCCGGAAGAAGACCTTGACAATTACGACACGGTTAACGGACTGCTGATTTCAAAACTGGACCGGATACCCAAAGAGGGTGAGCAGCCGGAGATCCGTTATCTGGGATATCTCTTTGCGGTTACGAAAGTAGCGCACAAGATGATACATACGGTACGTGTCACTCAGCTTCCGGAGGATGAGCTTCAGAAGGAGCAGTCCGAGAAGGAAAACGATGCATAGAAGATAACAAGAAGGTTTTTTGGACCGAAGCATAAGAGAGCGCCTGTTACAGGGCGCTCTTTTACAGGGGAGATTTATGAGACAGATTTTAACAGACACGAAGAACATGCTGCAGGACCGGATATTTTTGAAGAAAGCAGTGATGATTGCATTTCCGGTGGCACTGCAGGGAATGCTTAATACGGTAGTCAATCTGGTGGATACCATGATGATCGGAACATTGGGAGAGACGGCGATTGCCGCGGTCGGGTTGGCGAACAAGGTGTTTTTTGTCTTTTCACTGCTGGTTTTTGGCGTGGTCAGCGGCTCCGGTGTGCTGGCTGCCCAGTACTGGGGCAATCAGGATGTGAAAAATATCCGGAAGGTTCTGGGGCTTGCGCTGACGATTGCACTGACCGGATCCGTTGTTTTTCTGACACCGAGTGTGATACGTCCGGAACTGGTGATGCGGATTTTTACAACGAGTGAATCGGCGATTTCGGTGGGAGCCGCTTACCTGGCGGTAGCAGCGCTTTCCTATCCGTTTATAGCCATCACCAATACCTATGTGGCCATGCTGCGTGCGGTGGGACAGGTTAAGGCACCGGTGATTATCAGCAGCGTCACGATTCTGATTAATATTGTACTGAACTATATTCTGATATTCGGCCATTGCGGCATGCCGGCGCTGGGCGTGGTCGGAGCGGCGATTGCAACGCTTCTGGCACGCATCGTGGAGAGCGGGGCGATTCTCTGCGTGGTGTATATCAGTCATTCTCCGATTGCCAGCCGGCTGAGGGAACTGTTCGGTTACAGCCGTGCGTTTATTCGTCAGTTCGCTGCCACCTGTACGCCGGTGATTGCCAACGAGTTCATGTGGGGACTGGGTGTGACGATCTATGCGCTGGCCTATGGCCGGATGGGAGACAATGCCGTTGCGGCAATCACCATCGCGCAGACGATTCAGGATATCGCTGTAGTTCTGTTTCAGGGATTGAGTGCCGCAACGGCAGTTATTCTTGGAAATGAGATGGGAGCCGGAGAGCTGAAGCGTGCGGAAACCTATGCAAGGAATTTCTTTATTCTGCAGTTTCTGGTTACACTTGCCGCCATGGCACTGTGCTATGCGATCCGGGGCAGCCTGATCGGCATGTACACCATCACACCGGAGGTGGCGCGGGATGTGAACCTGTGTCTGATTGTATTTATTCTGTATATGCCGTTTAAGATGTTTAACTTTGTCAATATCGTCGGCGTGCTGCGCAGCGGAGGAGATACCCGGGTTTGCCTGTTTATTGATACCAGCGGTGTATGGTGCATCGGAATTCCGATGGCATTCCTCGGCGGTCTGTATCTGAAATACCCGATCTATGTGGTATATGCCATGGTGATGTTTGAAGAGGCATATAAGGCGGTGGTTGGTTATATCCGGTACCGTCAAAAGAAATGGCTGCGGAATCTGGCGGTCGAGCTGGGCTGAGCTTGATAAAAAGCTTGCTATTCAGAAAGAATAGTGCTAAAATATATGCGGTATTTTTATGCGTAGGGGAGTTTTTCAGAGAAACTCCTTTATAATCAGGACGAAAAGAGAAAAGATAAGGAGTTGTAATTTATGTCAGGACATTCAAAGTTCGCGAATATCAAACACAAAAAGGAGAAAAACGACGCTGCTAAGGGTAAGATCTTTACCGTCATTGGTCGTGAAATTGCAGTAGCAGTAAAAGAGGGCGGTCCGGATCCGGCAAACAACAGCAAGCTGCGTGATGTGATTGCGAAGGCAAAAGCCAACAACATGCCGAACGATACCATCGACCGTGGTATCAAGAAGGCGGCAGGTGATGCCAATGCCGTTAACTGGGAAGTACTGACCTATGAAGGCTACGGTCCGAGCGGTGTTGCGATTATTGTTGACACTCTGACGGACAATAAGAATCGTACCGCAGCGAATGTGAGAAGCGCATTTACCAAGGGCGGCGGCAATGTCGGAGCACAGGGCAGTGTATCCTTTATGTTTGATAAGAAGGGGCAGATCATCATCGACAAGGAAGAGTGCGAGATGGATCCGGATGAACTGATGATGATGGCTCTGGATGCAGGTGCGGAAGATTTCTCTGAGGAAGAGGACAGCTATGAAGTGATCACCGATCCGGATGATTTCTCTGCAGTACGTGAGGCACTGGAGAAGGAAGGCATTCCGATGATGGAAGCAGATGTTACCATGAGTCCGCAGACCTGGGTAGAACTGACCAACGAGGATGACATCAAGCGTATGAACCGGATTCTGGATCTTCTGGATGCAGATGATGACGTGCAGGCGGTTTACCACAACTGGGATGAATAAGTAAATCGACTCAGAATGGTTTAAAAATGAAGTAAACAAAAACTCTTTCCCTGACGCCGTAATGGTATCAGGGAAGGAGTTTTTTATTGCTGCCGGGATTTCGCTTTGATAATATATAATCATCATAAAAAATCTGGTATTTTATATAATATTCGAATGTTGTATAATGGGAAAAACAGTATCAAAAATAGATGCAGGAGGATAAAGAAGTGGAGATTCAGGGACTGTTTCATTTACAGCTCATGATGTTTTTACTCATGGGGGTTGGCTTTTTTCTCAGGAAAAAACAGATTATTACATCCGGGGGAAGAACGGTATTGACGGACCTGATTGTAGATGTGATCCTTCCCTGTAATATTATCACATCGTTTCAGATTGCCTTTGAATGGGAGGTATTGAAGGCGGGAATTCAGGTTCTGGCGATTTCCCTGATTCTTCAGATGTTTTGTACACTGATCAGCGCGACCTGTTATCGGAAGGTGCCGAAACGGCAGCGTATGATCCTGCAGTATGGCACGGTCTGCTCGAACGCTGGTTTTCTGGGCAATCCGATTGCGGAAGGATTGTACGGTTCCATTGGTCTTCTGTATGCATCGATTTATCTGATTCCTCAGCGGATTGTCATGTGGTCCGCAGGAGTTTCCTATTTTACAGAGAGCCCGAATCGGAAGAAAGTCATAAAAAAAGTTGTGCGCCATCCATGTATCATTGCGGTGGAGATCGGAATTGTCCTGATGGTGACTCAGCTGAAGCTGCCGACATTTCTGGCGAAAGCCATAAGCAGTCTGGGCGGCTGTACGACGGCGATTACCATGCTCCTGATCGGAAGCATCCTTGCGGACTGTGGTCTGAGGCATATGGTTTCCGGCATTACGGTGATTTTCACTCTGATCCGGTTGATTTTCATCCCGTCAGCGGTCATGGCAGGCTGCTATCTGTTCCATGTGGAAGCGATTGCAGCAGGGCTTTCGGTAGTTCTTGCAGCCATGCCGGCAGGAACAACCACAGCAATTCTTGCCGCAAAATATCACGGAGATGAGGTTTTTGCAACCCAGTGCGTGGTCCTCACGACACTGTTGTCCATGGCGCTCCTGCCGATCTGGTGCATCGTTTTGAATCATATTTTCTGATCGAAGTGTGTGTGTTTGGTCAGTATCTGGCATCCTTCGTTTTATGTATGATGGAAGTGTAAAAGAAGAATTATTCCAGAGTCAGTTCTACATTCCAGAACATCACATCCACACTTCTTGCCGCAAATAATCCTGCATAAACATAACCGGAGTCACGTGATGTCAGTGGAAAATCAAATCCTGCAGATACCGGAGGGTTGTCACCGAAGGTACATGTATATCCGTCGGAAGTCTTCCGGATCTCCAGATGCAGGGAATCACCGGCCTGATAATTTCGTTTCAGAGGACTTCCCTGTGACAGGGCGCCGTTCTTGCGTGCAAAGCAGTTCCAGGGCTCCGAAGAAGCCAGCATCAGTGGTCCTGCGGCAACGTAATCGCCGAGGGTGTCCTGAATAATGGTATCCAGATAGATGTCATCACGCACCATCAGTCCGAAGGAAGCCTGATTATTTGCATCAATCCGGCTGATCGTTACGTCTGTGGAAAGTGTAAAATTCCGGTCGGCAGGAATCGCCTGATAATACATGGCGATTCCGTCGCTTCCGGACGCGATCTTTCCCACGCCCAGTTTCTGGTCAGCCGGTTCGATAATTCCGGAAGCAAGACGGATGGAGCCGTCTTCATAAGGCTGTAATGTAAAATACTGCGGGTTCATATATTCATAGCCGTCAATATCTCCGAAGACTGTTGCTTTCCAGTCGCCGACGGACGGCCATCGGCTGCTGAGTCCGGTTGGAGCAGTAAATGCGTAAGCATGATAAGCCGGATTCAGTGAGGTTTCGGAAAACTGAGGCGGCTGTGGATCGGCGATGATATATTGTCTGAGCGGGCAGCTGGTCTTGCTTACCTCGTCTGCAATCAGCCACGCATTGCACGCGGCACCATAACGGTTGGTGTGTGTATTGTCAATGCTGACTTCATTGGAAGAGGTCCATGCATGGCGGTTCTTGATGCCATGCGCATTCAGCTGTTCGTAAATATCTCTGGTACGTCGTGTCAGGTCTATAAGTGGTACACTTTTGGCTACAGCGAGCTGGCGGATTGACTTTGCGTAATTTCCGCCTGGGAAGGTTCCTTCCACGGTAGTCTGGTCCTGCGTGATGTGGCCGCTTTCTCCGGTGTAGTTGTTGCCGAGGTTGCGGCGGACAATCGGAGTGACCAGAAGAGGCGTGACTTCGCGTTCTCTGGCAGGCCGGATATAGGATTCGTACAGATAATACTGAAAGGAACCCGGCACGGAATAAATCTCATTTGGATTGGTGTATCGTCCGCTTTCTGCTTTTTCATCATTATGCCCGAAACCAATCATCAGATAGTCACCGGCCTGCATTTCCTGCAGCAGTGTATGGTACTGCTCCGTGTTCAGAAAGCTTTTGGAACTGGTACCGGAAACGGCCAGATTCCGGATGTGGATATTCTGAAAATAATTGCCGAGCTGTGTACCCCAGCCGTATCGCGGGGAATAATAAGCAGTGTCAGCGAATTCTGCGGCAGTGGAGTCGCCGACTACCCAGAGTGTCGGCCAGGCAGATGGATCTGTGACGACTGCAGCAGTGGAAGATTCCGCATCAGAGGGAGTCTGTATTTCAGATGCGGTATTCGATTCTGCTTTGGCGGCAAAGCCGGACACCGCAAGGAAAACAGCGCAGAGGCAGCTGATCAGCAGAGATTTGATGGCATGATGTTGTAATTGCATATTCATTTCTCCTGTTTACATCATAATAATAGAATGCTATCATTATACAATATCAGAGACAGATTGCCAATGAGGACCTTCTGTCGATTTCATTAAAAACTCTTTACGAATCTGAATGGATTCCTTGGAAAGAAAAGGGGGAGATTGTGATGGGATTTTCTTTACAGGTGAGTGTTCCTGCGATTACAGTATTTCTGCAGGGACTTCTGAGCTTTTTGTCGCCGTGTGTGCTGCCGCTGCTGCCTTTATATATCGGTTATCTGTCCGGAGGCACAGGGGTGCGTCAGGAGGACGGAAGGATCTGTTATGAGCGCAGTAAGGTAATGGTTCATACGATGTTTTTTTTGGTGGGCGTGAGTTTTGCGTTTTTCCTGATGGGGCTTGGCGCCTCTGTGATTGGGATGTTTTTCCGTAACTGGCAGGTCTGGTTCGCCAGAATCGGCGGCGTGATGGTGGTCCTTTTTGGATGTTATCAGCTTGGGCTGTTTGGAACATCGGAGGTGCTTGGCAGTGAGCACCGGCTTCCGCTTGAACTGGGGCAGCTTGCCATGTCTCCGGTGACGGCACTGGTCATGGGATTTACATTCAGCTTTGCCTGGACACCCTGTGTGGGACCGGCACTGACGAGTGTTTTGATTATGGCAGCATCGGCAGGAACCCGGATGACGGGATTTCTTCTGATCGGTGTCTATACGCTTGGTTTTGTACTTCCGTTTCTGGCGGTGGGACTATTTACCACAACGATTCTGGAATTGTTTCGGAAGCACAGAAACATGGTGCAGTATACGGTGAAAATCGGCGGCATCCTGATGATTATCATGGGGCTCATGATGCTGACAGGCAGGATCAGCGCAGTGACCGGGGAGCCTGAGACCGTGGCACAGACAGAGTCCGAACAGAATTCCCTGCCGTCTGCCATTGGATTTGCATTGAAGGATCAGTATGGTCTTACGCATGCGTTATCGGATTATAAGGGAAAAACAATTTTCCTGAATTTCTGGGCGACCTGGTGTCCGCCTTGCCGTGCGGAAATGCCGGATATTCAGAAACTTTATGAAGCTTATGACACAGAGGGAGACAATGCCCTGATTGTTCTGGGGGTTGCAGGCCCTGAAATCGGTCAGGAGGGAACGGAGGAGGAGATCACAGCATTTCTGGAGGAACAGGGATATACCTATCCGGTTCTGATGGACACTTCCGGTGAACTGTTTCAGGCTTATGGTGTCAGCGCATTGCCGACTACTTACATGATCGATCGGGACGGCAATATTTTTGGATATGTCAGCGGAATGCTTTCGATGGATATGATGGAAAATATCATCGAACAGACGATGACAGGAGTGAGAAAACAGTAAAATGAAAGGATGGCAAAAAAAGCGAAGACTCCCTTTTCAGGCAGGAACTTCGCTTTTTGTATGCATCTATTTTGTCATCAGTCGTTCCAGATCTCCATAAAATCCCGGATAGGAGATGTTTACGCATTCCGCTCCCACAATCTCAGTCTCTCCGTCTGCGCAGCAGCCGGTGACAGCGAAGGTCATGGCGATGCGGTGATCCAGTTTGCTGTCGATCACGGCACTGTGAAGCGGCCTGCCTCCCCGGATGATCATGCCGTCTTCGGTTTCTTCCACATCGGCTCCCATGGCAGTCAGATTTTCCACCATGACGGCGATGCGGTTGGATTCCTTGACTTTCAGCTCAGCTGCATCACGGATTACGGTCTCACCTTCTGCGAAGCATGCCATGGCGGCAATCATCGGAAGTTCATCGATCAGGGTCGGGATGATGGCTCCGCCGATAACGGTACCCTTTAATCGGCTGGAACGAACCAGAATGTCAGCGGTTGGTTCTCCGTCATGTTTCTGATTCAGCAGTTCAATATCAGCGCCCATGGCCCGGCAGACATGAATGATGCCGTCTCGGGTCGGATTAATACCGACATTGTGAATCAGGATTTCGGAGTTCGGAATTATCAGTCCTGCCGCGATAAAGAATGCGGCAGAGGAGATGTCTCCTGGTACCAGTACCTTCTGACCGAACAGTTCTTCTGCCGGCTGGATGACAGCGGTGGTATCTTCCGTGCGGACATCGGCTCCGAAGCAGGAGAGCATCAGTTCTGAGTGGTTACGGGAGACGTAAGGTTCTGTAACCTTTGTTTCACCATCTGCGTAAAGACCGGCAAGCAGAATCGCGGATTTTACCTGGGCGGAGGCAACCGGAGACTGGTAATGAATTCCGTGAAGCTTCTTGCCTGTGATCACGAGAGGGGCACAGCCGTTATCGTGGAGACTGCGTATATCAGCACCCATCATGGAAAGCGGGGTCATGATCCGCTTCATAGGACGTTTCCGGATCGATGCGTCACCGGTCAGGGTAACGGAAAAATCCTGTGCTGCGAGAATACCGGAGATCAGACGGGTGGTCGTGCCGCTGTTGCCGCAGTCCAGAGTCGTGTCCGGTTTCTCCAGGCCGTGCAGGCCGTTGCCGTGTACGATGACGGTATCGCCATTATTTTCAATTGCTACTCCCATACTGCGGAAGCAGGAGATTGTGGAGAGACAGTCTGCTCCCTGAAGAAAATTGTGAATTTCAGTGGTTCCCTTTGCGATGGAACCAAACATGACGCTCCTGTGGGAGACGGATTTGTCACCCGGAATCGTAACTTCTCCCTTCAGACCGCTGCATTTTGTAAATTTCATAAAAGCTCCCTCTTACTGAATTTTAATCAGTTCATAATTGTATTTTTTCAGTGCATCCCATGCAGCATTCATGGCTGCTTCATCATAGAAGGTGATCTTCAGTGCACCCTCTCCGTGTTCACGGTTATGGTTAATGCCGATGTTGCAGATACTGATGCCGCGGGCACTCAGAATCACGGAAAGCGTGGAGATCGCACCCGGTTCATCCACGATGTCCACTGTGAAGGTGTAGTCCGGCGCAACGGAGCCTTTTGGCTTGTCCAGGAAGGAATTGCGGTAGGTTCTGGAGGTATCAAACAGGTTGTAGATGCTCTCCGAATCCTGACTGCGCAGGTCCAGAAGGATTTCCTGAAGATAGGAAATGTAGGCATCCAGCATATCGACCAGATTGTCCCGGTTGGTCATACAGATCTGCTCCCACATGACCGGAGAGGAGGAGGCGATCCGTGTAATATCCTTGAAGCCTCCGGCAGCCAGCCGCTTCATCAGAAGCGATTCATTGTCCGACTGTCTGACCAGATTGACCAGACTGGAGGCAACGATATGCGGAAGATGGCTGATTGCAGCCACAATCCGGTCATGTTCGTGATAATCCAGAACAATCGGGATCGATCCGATCCGTTCCGCGATGGCTATCATGCGGTCAATTTCCGTCTGCTTTGTCTCGGAAGTCGGAGTGATAATATAGTATGCGTTTTCCAGAAGGTGGTCCGTAGAATTCTCATAGCCGGTTTTCTCGGAGCCTGCCATCGGATGTCCGCCGATGAAGTATTCCTCCATGCTGAGTTCCTCTACCACTTCAGGGATGTTGGTCTTGGTGCTTCCGACATCTGTCAGAATCGCGCCTGCTTTCATATACGGGCGGATCGAAGCCAGATACTGGGCGTTGTATTCCACCGGGGTGCAGAGAAAAATGATATCGCATTCAAGAAGCGGTTCACCCACACCATCCAGAATTACATCTACGATGCCGTCGCTTTGCGCCTGTTCCAGTTTGGAGCGGGTACGCATATATGCCATGATTTTGGCTTCCGGCATGGCCCGCTTGATGCCGCGGGCGATAGAGCCGCCGATCAGTCCCAGTCCGATAAAACCAAATACGGTATCGTTCATCAGAAACTCCTTCCTGCAAGATCGGCATAGGGACGAAGCTCGCCGGTCAGCTGTTCAAACTGTTCAAAGGTAAGAGATTGCGGTCCGTCAGATAAAGCGCAGGCAGGATTTGGATGTACTTCGATCATGAGGCCATCTGCGCCTGCGGCAATCGCACATCTGGCAAGCGGTGCCACGTAGGCACGAACGCCGGTTGCATGACTCGGGTCTACGATGACCGGGAGATGTGTGCGGCTGCGAAGCACCGGAACTGCGCTGATGTCCAGGGTGTTGCGGGTGGCTGTCTCATAGGTACGGATGCCGCGCTCACAGAGCACAACATTTTCATTGCCCTCAGACATGATATATTCCGCAGCATTCAGCCATTCATCAATGGTTGCGGAAAGACCGCGCTTTAACAGCACCGGAATGTGGGCACGTCCGGCTTCTTTCAGCAATTCAAAGTTCTGCATGTTGCGTGCACCGATCTGAAGCATATCCACATACTTTACTGCAGATTCGATGGCATGCTGGCTGGTAACCTCACAGATCACATTCAGACCGGTAGCTTCTCTGGCTTCTTTCATGTAGCGAAGACCCTCTTCCTCCAGTCCCTGGAAGGAATATGGAGAAGTACGTGGTTTGTAGGCACCGCCGCGAAGAAAGGTCGCGCCGGCTTTTTTGACTGCGAAAGCAGTCTGCATCAGCTGATCCTGACTTTCGATCGCACAGGGACCGGCCATGATGGTGAGCGTACCGGGGCCGATGGTTGTATTGCCGACACGGATGACGGAATCGTCCGGATGGAATTTCTTGTTGGCAAGCTTGTAGGACTCTGTGACAGCTACGATCTTTTCTACGCCGTCTGCGATTTCCAGATTGGCCCCGTTCAGTTTTGTTTTGTCGCCGACTACGCCGACGATGGTGACCTCAGATCCTCGGGAGAGATGTACCTGAAGTCCGTTTGCCTCTACCAGGCTGGTAATTTTTGCGATTGCTTCCTGAGAAGCGTCTGGTTTCATAATAATAATCATAATCTATGTCTCCTCATATTTTGATATGTAATTCCCAATAACTCGTATTCTACATGAATCTGCATGGATTGTCAACGCTTTAATGCTTTAAACTTTGACACTTTAAAGCAGACAAAAACTTTTTGTAAAATAATTTGTGCAAATCGTATGTTTTACTTGAAATATTATATATTTTTTAGTAGAATATCGTCATAAGACTTATCTTAATGTACAGGAGGGAATTTTATGAACGTTTATGGTACAAAAAACATCCGTAACGTCGTTTTGCTTGGTCACGGCGGGGCCGGAAAGACGACGGTTGCAGAGGCACTGGCACTGGTAACCGGAGTCACCAAACGTATGGGCAAGGTAGCTGACGGTAATACAATCAGTGATTATGATAAGGAAGAGATCAAACGTCAGTTTTCCATCTCCACATCTCTGATCCCGATTGAGTATGAGGGCGATGATGGCCTTATGAAGATCAATATTCTGGATACGCCAGGTTATTTCGATTTTGTAGGTGAAGTTGAAGAGGCAGTCAGCGTTGCGGATGCAGCGATTATCGTGGTGAACTGCAAGGCAGGTATCGAGGTTGGTACCGAGAAGGCATGGGAGCTGTGCGACAAGCTCAAACTGCCGAGAATTATTTTCGTGACAAACATGGATGATGACCATGCAAGCTTTAGAGAACTGGTACTGAAACTGGAGAGACGCTTCGGAAGAAGCATCGCGCCGTTCCAGCTGCCGATCCGTGAGAATGAAAAGTTTGTCGGATATGTTAATGTGGTGAAGATGGCCGGCAGACGTTTCACCAATCTGAGTGATTACGAAGAATGTGAGATTCCTGAGTACTCCCGGAAGAACCTGGGTATTGCACGTGACGCGCTGCTGGAGGCAGTTGCGGAAACCAGTGAGGAGTACAT
>JALFHZ010000227.1 GCA_022776445.1 Lachnospiraceae bacterium | reverse complement strand
ATATGTTTTTAAATGCATACCACATTTAAATTGATTTCTGATCTGTATCCATTATAAAGTCAAAAAAATGTTTTGTATATATGATAGGGATAATTTGCGCTTTTTTTCAGAGTAAGCAAGTATACCAATGCACTTCAGTGGCATATGCAGCATGATTGAGACTGCCGAAAGCAATAATCGTTGGCACATAGTCTTCATGAAACAACCCTGTTATATTTTCTGGATAAGGTGGATTTTTTTTAATTTATGCGATATAATGATGACAAGCAAACGGATTCCTACAACGTAAGGTATATTCCGTTGTATTCTGACATCACCAGATTCATCTGTTCAATCTGTCTGACATGAGCCTTCCCGCTCTCCCTTGTATAAATTTTCGTCGTATTTACATTGCAGTGTCCGAGGATATCTGCCAGCCTGCTCAGGTCTTTTTCTTGGTTGTAATACACCCGTGCGAAAAGATGTCTGAGATTGTGGGGGAAGATTTTCTGCTCCTGCACCCCGGCCAGTTGTCCCAGCTGCTTCATCTCCCGCCAGACGTTGCTCCGGTCCAGAGCCTTCCCTGTGCGGGTCACAAACACCATGCCGGAGACAATCTGTTTTCTTCTCACATAATCCTTCAGTATCTGGCACAGTTCCCGCGGAAACCACACGGTCCGGATTCTTCCTTTGCACTCCACTTCCGCACACTTTTGCTCCAGGGATTCCACCGTGATGAATTTCAGCTCTGAGATACGGATTCCGGTTGCACAGATTGTCTGAAGAAGGAGAGACAGACGCTCCTTTTTCAGATGGACGGCCGTTTTCACCAGGCGTTCGTATTCGCTTCGATCCAGCTCCCGTTCTTCCGGGCAGAAAACCTGTTTCTGGACCCGGAGGTAACGGACCGCAAGCTCCTTCCTCCCGCAGAAACGAAAAAAACTGTTCAAAGCCGCCAGGGCATTGTTGACGGATGTGGGGGCCATTCTGCCCTTCAGCCACTCCTTCCATTCCAGCACCACAGATTTTCGTATTTTCTTTTCCAGTTTCCGGTTCTCCAGGTAAGCAAAAAACATCAACAGGTGATGCCGGTACTTCTGAATGGTCGTGTTGCTCTTTTCATTTTCATAAAGCCACTGGCAGTACGCTTCCATTTGATCCATATCCAATAGTTTTCTCATTTGCACAAAACCTCCGTATACATTTTTGATTTCATACAGTATACGATTTTGGCAATCTTAAAACCTATCAAAAAACGCGTATTTTATGTAATTTTTCAAAAAAACTTATTTTATATGTGATAAATCGGTGATTTTCCGAATAGAACACAAGAGATGAAACAGGAGGGAGTGATGCACCCCCCCTCCTCACAGTTCTTGTTGAGACTTGTTTGATTAACCTGAAATCTTCTTTCATCCGTCTTCGCAGTTCATGCTCTGTGTAACGACGTTTTACCGTGACTTTTCGATTGTCCAGAAGTTTCTCCTGATCCAATATTGCCGCATCATCAAAATGCAGTAAAAGCCAGAACTCAAAACAAGGATTTGTAAGGTAAAAACCGAATCCCTTTTCCCTGCATTTATCGAGAACATATTTATATTGGTTGTTTTCCGGATGAGCCACAAAGCTCTCGCGATCCCTGTCAACAATAAAACAGATTTTATCAAATCCCTCTGCATACAAACTCATGAAACTGCTCTTCCGTCAGCTCCCCCACATAGCCATAGTACCGGACCCCTTCTTCCTCCTGATACAAAAACCGGGTCGCAAATGCGAAAAAGATCCTGCCCTTCAGCCACTCCTTCCATTCCAGCACCACAGTCTTGCTGATCTCCCTGCACAGATTCCTGCTTTCCAGATAGCCAAAAAACATCAGCAGATGATGCCGGTATTTCTGAATCGTCTGCCTGACCAAGTACCAATTGTCTTCTCATTTGTACCAATCCCTCCGCATACTTTTTCGATTTCATACAGTATACGATTTTGGCTGCCTTAGAACCTTGTAAGTATTGGGTTGTCCGGGAATTTTCCGAAACGATAAAAAGATGATAGAAAGATGTTGGGAGACAAAAGTATTTTGCTTCCATAACACAACGATGACGGATATCAATGAGTTTTTCCTCTCTTCCTGAGTTCTTCCCTCTTTGATATCCGTCCTTAATTAGACTCGTCCATTGGACTTTACCTCTCTTATTCAGTTTTTCTTTGTTCTATATGTAATTTTTTCCCTCTGCTTCTGCTAATCGATCATCCCGATATGGATTCCATGTTCAACTGATATTCTTACATCCTGTTATTCGATTCTGAAATCTGTCTTTCAGTTATTGATAACGTTCTGATCTGGTTTTCTTCGAATTTTCTGATCTTTCACGCTACAGATTCGTTTTTCCTATGTTCCCAACTATCTCACGGAATAGCGGAAACGAAACTGACTATCTCGGTGGACCGTACCTCCTTCTTTCAGATTTTTTGAAATTCCCTTCACGATGGGAACTTCTTTGAGGATTTTTCTTATCCTCTTTTGTTTCTCTCTCTTTGTTGTCTTTATAATACCAGACAGTCCCTATTTTGTCAACACTTTTAGTTAAAAATCTCGTTTTTATTTGCAAATTTTCAAATTGTGTATTAATTTTCAAACAATATATTTTTTTACGACACCAGGGGCAAAAGATCATGCATGAAATGCGAAGCAATCCATGTATCGTAGGGGGCAAACCGTATTTTGCCCCTACATCATACATACCGCCATGCCAACGCCCCGACAGCCACCGTCCCTGCCAATGTCGCCAGCTCTGCCAGCACCAGAGAACCGTGATTGGCAATCAGCACAACCACCATGTTCAGTGCGGCATGAAGCAGAATCGCACAGGGATACAGATACCATCTGCGCTTTTCTTTTACCGCACGGTACACCAGCAGGGAAAGTGCCACATGCAGGCAGATCGCCAGAATCCGCTCCACTCCCCCGAGAAAAAACTGCCAGGCCGGCAGCGTCCACAGCGGAGAAAGCCGCTCCAGCACCTGCTGCGCATTGCTGTCGTCCGCAAGGGAAGAGAGAAACTTCCCGGAATTCAGCAAAACCGCGCTGACCAGATTGTTGATCGACGGAATCCCCAGAACCAGCACTGCTTCCATGCCTCCATGTCCGGCTCCGTACATCAGCGCGTCCTCACGCCCGGACGAAGTTTTCATAAAATATTTCATAGTCAGGAAACGTCCCGTCTCCTCAAAAAGTCCTGCTGCCAGCCCTCCGTACAAAGCATACAGCCAGAGATTTGCCTTCAGCATCTCACTGACACTGCCCAGTTTCAGAAGCACCAGCATATGCAGAAGCTGTTCCAGTACCATGGCGAACAGGAAAAAGCTCCCGCAGCCAAGGAAAAACGTCAGAACCTTCGCATCTTTCTTTTTATAAAGCAGAAAAAACAATGCAGCCGGCATTCCCCACGCCACAGCCAGGGAAAACACCATGCCAGCGATATTTCCTGCAGGTACATGTGTTGTCATTCTCCCATCCTCTCCTTTTCTTTCCGGTATCGGTTTACCAGCTGCACCACCTGTGCCCGTGTGTACGGCTTCTCCAGAAAGGCAAACGCCTGAATCTTCCAGGCTTCCAGTGAAAACCCCGGAATACTGGACATCAGCACGACTGCCGGAGGTTGCACAAGCTTATGCAGCTCCGTCGCCAGACTGATCCCGCTGATATCAGGCATCACAATATCCGTAAATACCATATCGGTCGGATGCTCTTTTACAAATTCCACCACTGCCACAGCTTCTTCGAATCGTCCCAGCAGCTCCACACCTTCCATATTTCGGAAAATTCCCGTCAGCTTATCCAGAAGCTCCGGCGCATTATCCACAATAACAACTCTGATCCCCATACAATTCCCCTCTCATTTCTGTCCCATACCAACCAGAACCGTCAGCATGGAGTTCAGGTGAAACAGCGGATTTTCCGCAAACTGCGTCTCCAGGAATTCCAGATTCGCATCCGAGTTCTCCACCTCTCTGGAATAACGATAGGACGCCGCCACCAGATCCTTCTGCTCCAGAACTCCGGTTATCCCAAACCGGAACATACACCATTCCCGAATTACCATCGTGCTGAAAACCGCCAGTTTTACCTTGCCGTACAGGTCTTCATCGTAGCAGGCCCCCAGCAAATAAGAATAAATAAAGTACAGCAGCAGATTCTCCCATTCCTGCTCCAGCATTCTCGCTTCCCGGTCAAATGCCCGCTCCAGCGCTTCATATTCCTTCGATGAACGCCGGTGATACAGGCCGGTGCAGACCGCCCCCTGCTTTTCTTCCCAGTGATACAGCACCGGTTCCAGCTCCTGCAGAAGCCGCATCCACGCGGTCATCCGAAGTTTTCGCTCCGCCCTGCGTCCGTAAAACGGCTCCAGCCGTATCAGGAAACGGGATGCCGCCTTTGGTGCCAGATATCTGCCGGAGATACGCTTCACCCAGCGCCGCATCCGCTCCTTCGGGTGCGGATAATCCGATCCCAGAATCCGGTTCAGATGAAGCTGTACATCATGGGCATAGGATACAATCATGGCAAGTCGTTCATAAAAGTCCACCGAACGATCCTTGATCAGACATACAATTGTATGCCTCGTCTCCTCCACGCAGGACAACAGAACCGGATCCGGATCGTTTCTCCGCTCCTGCTCCGTCCGCTGCCCGACGCTTCTCTGCCGAATCTGCCAGGTGCCCTGGGAATCATCCCCCAGAATCAGTCTTGCCGCCTCCGGACAAGACAGCGACAGCATCACTTCCCGGACA
>JALFHZ010000214.1 GCA_022776445.1 Lachnospiraceae bacterium | reverse complement strand
TTTTCCAGCTTCTGGTTGCCTGGGTGGGGGCATTTCTGGTGTACCAGATCGGAAGCCATTTGCTTTAAGCTGATTCAGGATGCAGCAGCGCAGCCGACAAGGAGCGGGGAATGCGACACGATCCGGATCCGGTCATCCTCCCGGGTGTAAAGGTATACCTGGTTGGAAAGCTGATCCTCAGGAGGAACCTCCATCCGGTTGATGGTGGTGACCATATTGCTCAGCTCTTCATAGGAAGTTCCCGGGAGATCCGGGGTAATCAGGACTTCGTGGATACTGGAAGGCAGAATGATCAAATCCATGCCGAGGGAATCTGCGAAGTCTTTTAATATGTTTCGATAAATCATGCAGCAGGCGCCGTTTAAGCTGTTCTGGTTGGTCAGGACAAACAGCGGTGTAATTGGCTCTTCCTCCTCAAGAAGGGCGTCCAGGGACGAAGGACTGTATTGGCTGTTGGGATTTCCCTGCGCAATCTGTTTGAGCATATCGGTCATACTCCGAATCTCAGCGGGGAAGCAAAGTGGTGTGTTGGTAAGCGCCATACTCCAGAGGTCTCCTGTTTTCAGATGCCAGCGTTCCATGTGTTCTTTGTGAATCAGGGCAGTCATCTGACCAGAAGCGGAGTGATCCAGATAGAGATAGAAGACGATCGCAAGATCCAGATACGGGATGTGCGGAATATCCTGAAGCAGGGCCTGGTTGGAAGCGGCATGGATCAGTTTAAACATGATTCTCGACCGAAGCGGTTCCGGATCAGACAGATCTGCAGATTCCAGCATGGCGGAAACGGAAGTGCTGCGGTAAAGGCTCAGGATATCCTGAATGACCGCATCCAGGGACATGCCGGCCCGATACTGGTCGTAATAGGCATTGAGGTAGATCGCGGGTGCCATGGGAAAATCAGACATGTGAATGCATAGTCCGTCCAGAATCATACCGTTGTTCTTGGGAATCTTCTGAATTTTGATCTGAAAATTATCTCCGAGTTCCTGCTGCAGACGATCTTTGATCGCTGTAAGAAATGATTCGTATACCATAGTATACCTCCTTTGATTAGAAAAAATAGATCATAAAGAAATGCCAGAATCGGCAGTTGTCATTATACCGGATTTTGGCCGGATTTACAAGCGGAAATTTGCAATATCGCAGTTAATAAAATTATAAGTTGTAGTTTGCCTGGAAACAGGATAAAATAAAAAAGAAAGTACAACATGTTAGGGAAATGACGATGAATCGAATCATAAAAAAAGCAGGAATTTTGATTGTGGTATTTCTGGCTGCAGTGCTTGTCTGGTTTTTCAGCAGCCGGCAGCTGATGGAACAGGATGAGACGATCTATGTGGTGATGGATGATGCGTCTCTGCCGATTGTGACGGTGGAGATGCTTGGAAGGACGATGAACCGGATGCCGGGATATTGCCAGGATATGGGCAGTGCTGCGGCGGGAGACAGTCTTACGGTTCTGCCGGAGGATCGGATGCTTCCGGTACATATTGCCGGGAGCGCGGATGGGATTCTGGGACTGAGCTATGAGATCCGCAGTCTGGATCTGGCACGTCTGGTGGAAAATACACGGGTAGAGTCCTGGGAGACGGAAGACGGCGGAATTGTGGCAAAGCTTCCGATTCAGAATCTTCTGACGAAGGATCGGGAATATCTGCTCCGGATTCAGCTGGATACGGAACAGCATGGTCCGGTGTATTATTATACAAGAATTGTGTGGACCGATGCGGCTGCGGCACAGTCCATGGTTGATATGGCCGTTGACTTTTCAGAAAAGACGTTTGATTATGACCAGGCGAAATCGCTTGTGCGGTATCTGGAGACAGACAACAGTGAGGACAACAGTACATTCGGGCATACCGGCATCCGGTCCGGCTTTTCACAGCTGACATGGGGGAAGCTGGCAATGCAGCCGACCGGACCGGTGCAGACAGTACTGAAGGAACTGGACGGCGCCATGAGCTGTGTAGAGCTGAACTATCTGGCATCCCGCACGGATGAGAACGGGGAAACAGAATATTATGATGTGAAAGAGGCGTTCACGATGAAGTGGAGTCAGCTTCGGATTTATCTGATGGATTATGACCGTACAGTCAACCAGATTTTTCAGGGCAGGCGTTCTGATTACAGCGGAAAGCGGCTGATGCTGGGGATTATGAATGAGGATCAGATTGATGTGAAGCGCAGTCCGAACCGGAAGATTTACGCATTTCGTGTGAATCGGGAGCTCTGGAGTTATGCCGCGGATGAGCGCAGCAACCGTGCTGTGAAGGTATTTTCCTTCCGCGGTGATGACAGGAATGATGCGCGGGAGAATGACAGCCGACATGATATCCGTCTGCTACAGGTTGATGATGACGGAAGCATGGATTTTCTGGTTTACGGATATATGAGCCGCGGGAATCACGAAGGGCAGCTTGGGATTGTAGGCTACCGTTATGAGGCATCGGACAATGCGCTGGAAGAATTATTTTTTATTCCGGCTCAGACATCTTTTGAAGAACTGGCGGAGGATTTGAACCGTCTTGCATATCTTACGGAGGGAGACATGCTTTATCTGATGGCGGGGGATGCCGTTTACGGCATTGATCTGAAGAGCCGCGAGAATATGGTTGTGGCGGATGCGCTGAGGGACGGAAGCTATGCGGTCAGCGCGGATTTTTCCAGAATTGCATGGCAGGACGGCGGTGAGCTTTACAGGGCCGGGATGCTGCACCTGATGGATCTGGAAACCGGTGAGAAGCGCGATATCCGAGGAGAATCCGGGGAGTATGTACGCACACTGGGATTTGTGGGACGTGATCTGGTGTACGGAATTGCAGATGAATCGGATTTCTGGATGGTCAATGGACGCGTGGAAAATCTTCCGATGCATACAATCCGGATTATTAATGACCGGATGCAGGAGGAGACCAGCTACGAGAAATCCGGATATTATGTATCTGAGGTTCAGGTGGAGGAAAGCCGGATTCATTTAAAGCGTGTGGTGCGTACCGGAGATGGGCAGTATGCCCCGGCACAGGAGGATACGATCATCTGTAATGCGGCCATGGGTCCTGGGAAGCTGGACGGGATTGGCTGGTATGCCTCTCAGGATAAAGGAAAGCTGTATTTTGTGCAGCTGGATCAGGAGGTGAAAAGCGGACGCAGCATTCACCTGACCGTCCCCAGAAAAGTCAGCTTTGACCGTGCTGATACGCTGGAACTGAGGGCCAACGATCAGCTGGAGGAGATGATCTTCTATGCTTATGGCGGAGGAAGGCTGCTGGGTACTGCCGTGGATTTCCATGAAGCCGTGGAACTTGCGTACGCGAAGATGGGAATCGTGACAGATCGGAACCATCAGATTCTCTGGAGCCGGGTGAATCGTGGCAATATCCGGAATATCCGGGATCCGCTGGCTGCGTTTGAACCGGTGCAGAAGTATCTGGAGGAATCAGAATGCGGGGGCATATCAGAATCCCAAACGGTGGTACTGGATGCCCGTGGATGCAGTCTGACACAGATTCTGTATTTCATCGACCGGGGAATCCCTGTAAAGGCATATACGGACGGTGGTTCCTGGCTGCTGCTGTGCGGATTCGACCAGTATAATGTGACAGTTTATGACCCGAAAACAGGAGAAACCTATAAAGCCGGACTGAATGACAGCACGGAGTATTTTCGGGTGCGCGGCAATGACTTTATCTGTGCCGTGCAGCTGCCGTAGTCACTTTTCCTTTACAAATTCGATTATTGTGGTATAATCAATGAGAATATTTGGGGATTAAAAGAGAGTAGTAGAGGTGTGGAATGAATCGATATATTATGAAAGGCGGCAATCCTCTTGTGGGTGATGTGACCATCAGCGGAGCGAAGAATGCTGCTCTTGGTATCCTGGCAGCGGCAATTATGACAGATGAAGATGTGGTTGTTGAGAATCTTCCGGATGTCCGTGATATCAATGTGCTTCTGGAAGCAATCCAGGAGATTGGTGCCGCTGTGGAGCGCATCGACCGCCATACAGTGAGAATTAATGCATCTACGATCAGAGAAGTATCTGTGGATGATGAGTACATCCGTAAGATCCGGGCATCTTATTATTTCATCGGTGCCCTTCTTGGTAAATATAAAAGTGCAGAAGTACCGCTTCCGGGCGGCTGCAATATCGGCAGCAGGCCGATTGACCAGCATCTGAAGGGCTTCCGTGCCCTTGGTGCGAATATTGAGATTGAACGCGGCGCAGTCGTTGCCCACGCGATTGATCTGGTGGGAAGCCATATTTATCTGGATGTGGTTTCGGTTGGCGCGACGATCAATATTATGATGGCGGCAGCGCTGGCAGAGGGTCAGACGATCCTGGAGAATGCAGCCAAAGAGCCGCATGTGGTGGATGTTGCCAATTTCCTGAACAGTATGGGTGCCAATATCAAGGGTGCCGGTACAGATATTATCCGGATCCGCGGCGTGAGAAAGCTGCATGGAACAGAGTATTCCATTATTCCGGATCAGATTGAGGCGGGGACGTTTATGTGCGCTGCGGCAGTGACCCGCGGAGATGTTACTGTGAAGAATGTCATCCCGAAGCATCTCGAGGCGATTTCCGCGAAACTGATCGAGATCGGGTGCGAAGTACTCGAGGGTGATGATGCTGTTCGTGTGGTAGGCCGTCCGAGACAGCGATCGACGAATATCAAGACCCTGCCGTATCCGGGATTTCCGACGGATATGCAGCCGCAGATGGCAGTGACGCTGGCTCTTGCGGAAGGAACCAGTATGATTACGGAGAGTATTTTTGAGAACCGTTTCAAATATGTGGATGAGCTTGCGCGTATGGGCGGCAGCATCAAGGTGGAAGGCAATGTCGCAGTGATTGATGGGGTAAAGGGATTTACCGGAGCGCAGGTGGAGTCCCCGGATCTTCGTGCGGGTGCGGCACTGGTGCTGGCAGGACTGGCGGCTTCCGGGTATACGATTGTGGATGAGATCGGGTATATTCTGCGCGGCTATGAGGCCTTTGAAGAAAAGCTGCAGTCACTCGGCGCCAATATTGAGATGGTGGATTCCGACAAGGAAGTGCAGAAGTTCAAGTTAAAGATTGGATGATATAATTATTACCAGATTTTAACAAATCGTCGCTTTTTTGAAATTAAATCGTCAGGATTCGGACACAAACTGGACATGATTTTCCTTTATTATGATAATATCAACGCAGGTGACAGTTCCTTGAAACCGGGAGGAGTGGAACTGTAACATATTATAGGATCAAACAGAACAAGGAGGACGCGTATGAAATTGTGGAAAAAAGGGTTATCAATGATGGTGGGTGCCAGCCTGATGGCATCCGTATTTGCAGGAAGCGCGCTGGCAGCGGAAGACAGAGAGAAGATCACATCCGTTTCTCTGACCATTGATTCTTCCATTGAAGCGGGAGATGACGGCTGCGATGTAACGGTTACTGCCAACGGAAGCAATTATGATGTGACGGATGTAGATGTTATCAACGACGACGGGGAATGGGTAAGCGGTGATGCTCCTCAGATCGAAGTCACCCTGGAAGCGGATGACGATTATTACTTTGCTTCGATGAGTTCCAGCAAGGTGACCCTGAAGGGTGACGATGCGAAGTATATGAGTTCCCGCCGCACAGACAGTTCTTCCACCCTGATTATCAAACTGAAGCTGGATGAGCTGGAAGGTTCCCTGGAGATTGATGATGTCAACTGGGACAGTGAGGAGTCTCCGATTGCCAGATGGGAAGATACTGATGGCGCGAAGAGCTATCAGGTAAAGCTGTACCGCGGAAGCAGTTCCGTAGGCTCCACCGTGACAACTACCAACAATTATTATAATTTCGCCGGCAGCATCACCAGAGACGGTGAGTATTATTTTAAAGTACGTGCCGTAGATAAGAACTCCAACAAGGGTGAGTGGTTTGAGTCCGATTATCTCTATGTGGATGATGATCTGCTTGATGATATCAAGAACGGCAGGTTCAATACCAGCAATGGCACAACAACTTCCTCAACCCCGGCGTCCGGTTCTGCATCAGGCTGGATTCAGGATAATGTCGGCTGGTGGTATCGTTTCTCTGACGGAAGTTATCCGACCAACGGCTGGCTGCAGATCAACGGTCTGTGGTATTGCTTTGATGCGGTAGGTTATATGAGAACCGGCTGGATTCAGGCAGGCAACGCATGGTATTATTGCGATACGAACAGCGGTGCGATGCTGACGAACACCCGCACGCCGGATGGATATTATGTAGATGCAAATGGTGTCTGGATTCCGTAAAATTGGGCTTGACAGACGGCAGTGAATCTGCTAACATACTTTTTGCAACAAGTAAATAAAATTGAAAAGTGCGTATTATCCCTTATTCAGAGTGATGGAGATACATAGGATCTGTGAAGTCACGGCAACCCCGGGCAGAATGTCAGTGCAGCTGACAGACGTGGTCGGAAGGTGCCAACCTGAGCGAGAAATCGAGCAATAAGAGGATTTGATGTGCAAGATATATCAAGTCCGCAGTATGATTGCTACGGACTTTTCTTTTTACCATGCAAAGGAGGTTTTTTGTGGAGAAATTATTGTTTACTTCTGAGTCTGTAACGGAAGGTCATCCGGATAAGATGTGCGATGCGATTTCTGACGCGATTCTGGACGCGCTGATGGCGAAGGATCCGATGAGCCGTGTGGCATGTGAGACCTGTACGACTACCGGTCTGGTGATGGTTATGGGTGAGATCACCACGAACGCTTATGTGGATATCCAGAATATTGTGCGCGAGACTGTGCGTGAGATTGGTTATGACCGTGCAAAATATGGTTTTGACTGTGATACCTGCGGTGTGATTGTTGCGCTGGATGAGCAGTCCGCAGATATTGCGCTGGGTGTTGACAAGGCTCTGGAAGCGAAGGAGAATACCATGGACGATGATGCGCTGGATGCGATCGGAGCCGGTGACCAGGGTATGATGTTCGGTTATGCTTCCAATGAGACGGAAGAATATATGCCGTATCCGATTGCACTTGCACATAAGCTGGCACGTCAGCTGACGAAGGTGCGCAAGGACGGTACGCTGCCGTATCTGCGCCCGGATGGCAAGACGCAGGTGACCGTGGAGTATAACGAGGCAGGAAAGCCCATTCGTCTGGATGCGGTGGTTCTGTCCACGCAGCATGATGAGAATGTGACGCAGGAGCAGATTCACGAAGACATTAAGAAGTACGTGTTTGATGTGATTCTGCCTGCTGATATGGTAGATGCGGAGACCAAGTTCTTTATCAATCCGACCGGACGTTTTGTTATCGGCGGACCTCACGGAGACAGCGGTCTGACCGGACGTAAGATCATCGTGGATACCTACGGCGGTTATGCACGCCATGGCGGCGGTGCTTTTTCCGGTAAGGACTGCACGAAGGTAGACCGTTCCGCAGCGTATGCGGCACGTTATGTGGCAAAGAACATTGTTGCGGCGGGGCTGGCTGACAAGTGCGAGATTCAGCTTTCCTATGCGATCGGTGTGGCACATCCGACTTCGATCATGGTAGATACCTTCGGGACCGGCCGTCTGAGCAATGAAAAACTGGTTGGCATCATCCGAGAGAACTTTGATTTAAGACCGGCGGGCATCATCAAGATGCTGGATCTGCGCCGTCCGATCTACAAGCAGACTGCCGCATACGGACATTTCGGCAGAACCGATCTGGATCTTCCGTGGGAGAAGCTGGACCGCGTGGAAGCGCTGAAGAAATATTTATAAAAATACAGGATATTGAGATACGCCCGAATTTCCGGAATGGAGATTCGGGTTTTCTTTTGAAAATTGACAGATTCTATTAATGAAAGCGAAATGGATGCTTAAGAGAAAAGCAAGATTATGAGAAGTGATTTCTGGTATGATTATGATACGAAAGAAATCTATGGGAGGGATCAGCATGAAGAAGAGAATCTTGTCCGAAAGCATCGTTCGGTATCGCGGTGTGGGTGCTGCGTTTCTGATTGCGGCAGCTGCATTAGATGGATTTCGCTCTGAAATAAAAGAAATTTGACATCAATTGTGACAGGAACAGGAGGCATAAAGCAATTATGAAAAAACATGGTATGAACTGTCTGGCGGTGACGATCTTGATGGCGGCCGCACTGATGGGAGTAAGCAGTCTGACAGCAATGGCAGACAGCACGGTAACGACGGATCATGCAGCAGCGGTGACGGCAGAATCAGAAGCAGAGCCGGTGACCCCGACACCCACCGAATATGCGCACATTACAGAATGCGGGATTGAGAACGGGAACCGGATTGTCATCAGAGGAGAAATGAAAGGAACCTGGTCGGATCCGGCATTTTATGATAATTATCTCTACCTGTTTGAACTTCAGCCATATCAGGATAATCTGGACGGAAGAACGGATTACTGCGGCTGGATTACAAAGGGAGATGCATTATCCTTCACACTGCCGCTGAATCTGGGAACACAGGATGACCGGCTGTACTCCAAATTCGTGGTGGCTGTGTATGATGGTGAGAAATACACACAGGTCAGCAATACCGCTTATGTAACAAATCCGGAATCGGTGGCAAAGCATCGGGAGGAATATAAGACGGCGCAGACCAAAAAGGGGCTTCTGATTGAGAATACGGACAGCATGGTGTCGGATGCGTTTGAGTTGGGTGTAAATCACGTGATCGTCAATATTCCGTTCCATCATATTCTGGGAAATGGAATCCAGTATGTGTATGACGGCAAAACCTACAGCTTCAACAAGGAACTGATGGAACAGTACGACAGAACGATCCGGAAGATGTCTGAGAAGAACATGACGGTGACTGCTGTGATTTTGAACGGGTGGAATGACAATACGCCGCAGCTGATTTACCCGGGGGTGACGAAACAGCCGGCAAATCAGGTGTTTTATTATGGGTTTAATGCGGCGACAAAGGAAGGATATGAGACGATCAAGGCGATTGCGTCGTTTCTGGCAGACCGCTACAGCAGCCTTGCTTCTCCTTACGGCAAGGTTTCCAACTGGATTATCGGCAATGAGATCAATAATCAGCAGTGGAATTATATGGGATCGATGGGACTGGATCAGTACCTGAAGGAATATGAGCGGGCATTTCGTGTATTCTATACGGCGATCAAGAGTACCAATCAGAATGACCGCCTGTTTTTCTCAACGGATTATAACTGGAATCACGACGCCAACGGCACGACGAAGTACAATGCAAAAGATGTGATTACGAAGTTTGCGGAACAGAGCGGCGCAGGCGGCCCGATGGACTGGGGGCTGGCTTACCATCCGTATTCGATTCCGATGACAGAGCCGGAGTTTTGGGATGATGACCAGACCGGGCTGATCACGTACGATGTCAATTCACCGGTGGTCAATCTGAAAAATCTGAGTGTCCTGACGGATTACATGCAGAATGCCGGTCTGCGCAGGGCAGACGGTCAGGTACGCCATATCATTCTCTCTGAGCAGGGATTTACGTCAAAGAGTGCGACTCGCGGCGAGAATGACGATCTTCAGGCGGCAGCGATTGCCTATGCCTACTATATTGCGGACAGCAATCCGTATATTGATGCATTTATCATGAGCCGTCAGGTGGATGCACCGGCGGAGACAAAGGATTCTCTGTTGTTCGGACTGTGGCATTGTGACGAATCGAAGCCGAACGATATTGTTCCGACGATGCGCAAGAAGTCCTGGAGTATTTATAAGAATATTGATAACCGGAACCGGACGCTGGAGACTACTGAATTTGCCAAACAGATTCTGGGAATTCAGAAATGGAGTGATGTGATCCCGAATTTTCGGTGGAGGTCGCAGGAGTAGAAAATACACCGTGCGCTGCGTTATTTTTCCTGTGTGATGACCTGGGCAGTCATGCGGTTGGGAAGGCAGACGATGATCTGTCCGTTCAGCTGCACTTTGCCCTGGTTCACACATACTTTGTCCGGGCAGGATGCTTCGCTGATCCATGCCATACCATTTTGGATGATCAGGTGATTGGTGCCGCCGCCTGCACCTTCGATGATGGTGTCCAGATTTTCTGACAGATCATAGGTGGCGACCACCTGACCGTCTACCTGGACTTCCAGCCGGGAGGCAGGTTTTTGGTGAAGCAGATGGTTGATCAGCATTCCGGCGGAGGCAATGATCAGTACAGCGATAATCAAAATCAGATCTTTTTTCTTTGTTTGAATAAAATCAGACATTTCAGAAACCTCTTTCTAAATAAATCAGCGAATGGTATACTAAATCTATCATAAAATCAGGAAGGTGTCAATTTGGGTAACGATAGCAGAAAAGACAGAAGGACACAGGCAGTTGCATGCTATGGTATGTTGATTGCTCTGGCGTTTTTGTTCAGTTATATTGAAGCAATGATTCCATTTCCGATTCCCATTCCGGGAGTGAAGCTGGGACTGGCAAATCTGGTAAATGTAGTGGGCCTTTATTCTGTGGGGGCAGTTGGGACGGCGGCGGTGTCGCTGGTGCGGATTGTACTGGTTGGATTTACGTTCAGCAACATGTTCAGTATGCTGTACAGTCTGGCCGGAGGTGTTCTGAGCCTGGCGGCGATGATTCTGGCGAAGCGGTCCGGCTGGTTTGGCAAAGCAGGCGTCAGCATTCTGGGTGGGATTTTTCATAATATCGGGCAGTTGACGGTGGCAGCCTGTGTGACGAAAACGGCTGGGGTATTTACCTATTTCCCGGTGCTTCTGATTGCGGGCGTGGTGACCGGTGCAGTGATTGGAATTCTGGGCGGCTTGATTGTGGTACGTATTTTGCCGGCAATGCACAGGTAAGTACAGGATTTGGAATGTGTCAAATGGACAGGAAAATGCGTAAAATCACCATGGATTTTTCTGTTTGCAGGCGCTATACTTAGTTCATATGCAAGTGGTTTAGCAAGAATATGAATCAATCAGGGAGGGTAATATGGTTTACGATGCGATTAAAAAACTGGTGCAGTATGGTCTGAATGCAGGCCTTTTTGAAGAAGTGGATCGGATTTTTGTGATCAATCAGATTCTGGAGACGCTGCATATGGATGAGTATGAAGAGCCGGAGCAGGTGTATACAGATGTGGATCTGGAGGAAACGCTGAAGGAACTGCTGGATTTTGCATGTGAGCAGGGGCTGATTCAGGACAGTATCGCATACAGGGATCTGTTTGATACGAAACTGATGAACTGCATGATGCCGCGTCCGTCGGAAGTGACTGCCAGGTTTTGGGAGCTTTATGAGAAGCAGGGACCGGAGGCAGCTACCGACTACTTTTACAAGCTGAGTCAGGATTCTGACTATATCAGAAGATATCGTGTCTGCAAGGATCAGAAGTGGGTGACGAAGACCGCCTACGGTGATCTGGACATTACAATTAATCTTTCCAAACCGGAGAAAGATCCGAAGGCGATTGCGGCAGCAAAGCTGGCGAAACAGAGCGGTTACCCGAAGTGCCTGCTGTGTATGGAAAATGAAGGATATGCCGGCAGATTAAACCATCCGGCGCGTAATAATCACCGCATTATCCGCATTACGATCAATGACAGCAAATGGGGATTCCAGTATTCTCCCTACGTATATTACAATGAGCACTGTATTGTATTCAATGGACAGCATACGCCGATGAAGATTGAGAAAGCTGCTTTTATCAAGCTGTTTGATTTCGTAAAGCAGTTTCCGCACTACTTCCTCGGTTCCAATGCGGATCTTCCGATTGTAGGCGGTTCCATTCTGAGCCATGATCATTTTCAGGGCGGTCATTATACCTTTGCGATGGCGAAGGCTCCGATCGATGAGCGGTTCACCATGGCAGGATTTGAAGACGTAGAAGCCGGGATTGTACATTGGCCGATGTCTGTGCTGCGTCTGCGCGGCAAAGATTCAGATCGTCTGATTGAACTGGGAGATCAGGTACTGGGGGCATGGAGATCCTATACGGATGAGGCTGCTTTCGTCTATGCTGAGACGGACGGAGAGCCGCACAATACGATTACGCCGATTGCCAGAAAGAATGGTGACATGTATGAGCTGGATCTGGTACTCCGCAATAACATTACGACGGAAGAGTTCCCGCTGGGCGTATATCATCCGCATCAGGAACTTCATCATATTAAGAAGGAGAATATCGGTCTGATTGAGGTGATGGGTCTGGCTGTTCTGCCGTCCAGACTGAAGGACGAGCTGGCTCTGCTGGGCGAGTATATGGTTGAAGGCAGGGATATCCGCAGGAATGAAATGCTTGAAAAGCATGCGGACTGGGTGGATGCGTTCCGTCCGCAGTACGGTGAGATTACCAGTGAAAATGTAGAAGCAATTCTGCAGGAAGAGGTCGGCAAAGTATTCGCACGCGTACTTGAGGATGCCGGTGTTTATAAATGTACACCGGAAGGAAGAGCCGCTTTTGGCCGTTTTCTGGAGAGCACAGGCTTTGTAAAAGCGTAAACCGCATGTGCTGCAGTGGTTTGGCAGCAGGACGCATTGATAAGAGTCTACAACAAAAGGACTGTGGAAAAATCAGAAAAAATGGTGTTGGAAATTGTCGGAAGATCGAGGTATAGTTCATAATCATAACACGGAGGGCTTGAGATTATGGACAGAGAAAAGAGAAATGCAGCAGATCTTCTGGTGGAATGTCTTCAGGAAGAAGGCGTAGAATATATTTTTGGTATTCCGGGTGAGGAGAATCTGGCGGTGATGAATGCGATTGCGGATTCTCCCATTCATTTTATTACGACAAGACATGAGCAGGGAGCCGCTTTTATGGCAGATGTCTATGGACGTCTGACGGGCAAAGCAGGAGTATGTCTTGCCACACTGGGACCGGGTGCGACAAACCTGATTACCGGTGTGGCGGATGCGGACAGTGACGGCGCACCGCTGGTAGCGATCACCGGACAGGTGGGTACAGAGCGTATGCATATTACGGGACATCAGTTTCTGGATCTGACCAAGCTGTTTGAGCCGATAACGAAGCGTACCAAGATGGTGATGCGGCCGGATACGGTGAATGAAGTGGTACGTCTGGCTTTTAAGTATGCTGAGAGCGAGAAGCCGGGAGCGACCCATATTGATCTTCCGGTCAATGTTGCTAAGATGGAAGTGGCGGATTCCGAGCGTCCGATGCACAAGAAAATTCCGCCGAAGGAATATGCGGAGCTGGATACGATTCAGGATGCTGCGGGCATTATTTTCCGTGCGCGGAATCCTGTGATTCTGGCCGGAAGCGGCGTGATCCGCAATCATGCGTCCAAGGCACTGACAGATTTCGCAGATCAGCTGAAGATCCCGGTGATCAATACGATGATGGCAAAGGGGGCAATTCCGTTTGATGATAAATATTCCATGTGGACGATCGGTATTCCGCAGAAGGATTATCAGAATAAGATTCTCGATGAAGCGGATCTTGTGATTGCGGTTGGCTACGATATCGTAGAGTATGCACCGGTGAAGTGGAATGCAAAAGGAACGACGGATATTGTTCATGTGGATATGCGTCCTGCCCATATCAATAAGCTGTATCAGCCGGAAGTAGAAGTGGTCGGTGATATTTCCGATTCCCTGATTCAGATCGGGCGCCGTGTGAAGCGGGATACCGAGCCGGAGAAAGCGCTGCAGATCAAGCAGAAGATGGTTGAGGAGCATGAAAGCTATGCGGAGGACGATGCATTTCCGATGAAGCCGCAGCGGATCCTGAATGATGTGCGTAAGGTAATGGGACGCGACGATATTGTAATTTCTGATGTCGGCGCACACAAGATGTGGATTGCCCGTCATTATCAGTGCTATGAGCCCAATACCTGCATTATTTCGAATGGTTTTGCAACGATGGGAATTTCCGTGCCGGGAGCTATCGGGGCAAAGATCGTTTATCCGGACCGTCATGTGCTGGCAATCTGCGGAGACGGCGGTTTTATGATGAACTGCCAGGAATTTGAGACGGCACTGCGTGCCGGCACTCCGTTTGTGACACTGATCTTCCATGATTCCAGCTATGGTCTGATCAAGTGGAAACAGATGGATCAGTACAACAAGAGCTGTTATGTAGATTTTACGAATCCGGATTTTGTGAAATTTGCGGAAAGTATGGGAGCTGTCGGATATCGGGTAGAGAAGGCGGCAGATCTGGTACCGATGCTGCAGGAAGCGTTCCGGCAGACCGTTCCGGTGATCATCGACTGTCCGGTGGATTACTCGGAAAATACGAAGCTGACGGCGCATCTGCAGGAACTGATGAAGGCGGACGAGTGATTGATTGCGTCAGCTGCGACAGAAAAGGAATGATGTACTTTGCATCATTCTTTTTTTGTGCTATGATAAAACGGTGTGTGTGAAAATAAGGCTTGAGAAAGAGGAAAGTCATGAGTCGAAAACGAACAAGAATACTGATACTGTTTCTGGTATGCAATATGATTCTGACCGGGTGTGGGGTAAGGATGAAGCCGCTGATGGAATTTCGTACCCAGTATCTGGATTATTTTGATACATTCACTGCGGTTACGGTTTATGCAGAAGACGAAGAGACATTTCAGAAATACGCGGATATCATAGAGAGCAGTCTGAAGCGCTATCATGAGCTGTTTGATATCTATCACAATTATGAAGGAATCAGTAATGTCAAGACGATCAATGATTGTGCGGGAATTGCACCGGTGGAGACAGAGCCGGAGGTGATGGAGCTTCTGGAACGTTCCCTGGAGATGTATGATCAGACGAATGGAAAGGTCAATGCAGCCATGGGAAGCGTACTGGGCATCTGGCATGAGTGTCGTACGGAGGCTTCCGCTGATCCGGAGCATGCAAGGGTTCCTGAGATGGAAGAGCTTCAGAAAGCGGCGGAGCATATGGATATGCATGAGGTACAGCTGGATCCGGAGAAGAATACGGTTTATCTTCCGGATGCGCAGATGCAGCTGGATGTAGGAGCTGTGGCAAAAGGCTACACGGCGCAGAAAATCTGCGATGAGCTGAGAGAAGCCGGGGCAGTGTCCGTGCTGCTCAGCATCGGAGGCAATGTACAGACCATTGGCCGGCGCGGAGACGGAAAACCGTGGCGGGTCGGAATCCAGAATCCGGATACCGGCAGCCAGCAGTCGTATCTTCATGCGGTGAAGCTTGAGGATATGGCATTGGTGACCAGCGGTTCCTATCAGCGATTCTATGAGGTGGATGGAGTCCGCTATCATCACATTATTGATCCGGATACGCTGATGCCGAAGCGCCTGTATGATGGCGTGACGATTCTCTGTCGGGATGGAGCAGCAGCGGATGCACTTTCCACTGCGGTATTTAATATGAAACCGGAAGAAGGACAGAAGCTGATTGAATCGCTGGAAGACACGGAGGCAATCTGGATCTTTCCGGATGGCTCGGAATGTTACAGTTCCGGTTTTCGGCAGTATGTTGATGATTAGGATGGATCAGATGAATATGGAATGTAAGAGAGGAAAAGAAAGTGGAATATAACAGAAGAAAAACATTGCGCAGCAGTATCCTGCTGACGCTGACCGCGCTGATCTGGGGCGTGGCATTTGTGGCACAGAGTGAGGGGATGAATTATGTAGGCGGCTTTACGTTTAACGCAAGCCGGTTCCTGATCGGCGGAACGGTATTGATCCCGTGTATTTTTCTGCTTCAGAAGGTGAATGCGCAGCAGTGGAAGAATCTGTCAGCATCCGGGCAGAAAAGCAGAAGGAAAAACGGAATCGTCGGGGGACTTTGCTGCGGCATCTTTCTCTGTGCAGCCAGCAGCCTGCAGCAGTTTGGCATCGCTTATACGACCGTTGGTAAAGCCGGATTTATCACGGCGCTCTATATTGTGATTGTACCGCTGTTTGGATTATTCCTTCGGAAAAAAGTGGGGCTGAACATCTGGATCAGCGTGGCAATTGCGGCGATTGGCATGTATCTGCTCTGCATCACAGAAGACTTCAGCATCGGAAAAGGAGATTTTCTTGTGTTTCTCTGCGCAATCGGATTTTCTTTTCACATTCTGGTGATTGATTATTTTTCACCGAAAGCAGATGGTGTAGTGATTTCCTGTGTACAGTTTTTTACAGCCGGTGTGCTCTCCGGCGTGATGATGTTTCTGTTTGAGAAGCCGACCTGGAATGCGGTTCTGGCGGCCTGGCTTCCGGTGCTTTATGCCGGTGTGATGTCCTGTGGTGTAGCCTATACCCTTCAGGTAGTGGCACAGAAGGATATAGAGCCGACAATTGCTTCTCTGCTGATGAGTCTGGAATCCGTATTTTCCCTGCTTGCAGGCTGGGTTCTGTTGGGACAGAAACTGTCTGCGAAAGAATTGTTTGGGTGCGTGCTGGTCTTTGGTGCGATCGTGCTGGCGCAGGTACCGGTGGAGATGCTGGGGAGACGGGGTGGAAGATGCTGAGCGTAGTAGTGCAGGCATCTTAACCGGAAAACTTCACAGCCTTTTCACCACAAGATCCGGTCACATAAAAAACTCCCCGTGTCTCGCGGGGAGTTTTCCATACAATCGAATTTATTTCTGACTCTGATTCTGTTTCACTTCAGCCATCTTCATAGCCCGAACCTTCAGCGGCAGACCAAACAGAGTGATGAATCCGTCTGCGTCGTGATGATCATACAGATCGCCGGTGGTGAAGGAAGCCAGGGACTCGCTGTATAAGGAGTATGGAGATGTAGTACCTGCTTTGATAATGTTGCCCTTATACAGTTTGAATTTCACTTCGCCGGTTACGTACTCCTGGGTGGACTCTACGAATGCCTGAACAGCCTCGCGCAGCGGGGTGAACCATTTGCCTTCGTATACGATCTGAGCCATCTTGTTGCCCATATCCTTTTTGACTTCCATGGTTGCTCGGTCGAGTACCAGTTCTTCCAGCTGCTGATGAGCTTCCATCAGAATGGTTCCGCCAGGAGTCTCGTAAACACCGCGGGACTTCATGCCTACGACACGGTTCTCGACGATATCCACGATACCGATGCCGTGTTTGCCGCCCAGTTCGTTCAGCTTACGGATGATGTCGGAAACCTTCATCTTCTCGCCGTTGACGCTGGTCGGGATACCTTTTTCGAAGGTCATGGTTACATACTCAGGGGTATCCGGGGCTTTCTCCGGAGTAACGCCCAGTACCAGCAGGTGGTCGTAGTTTGGCTCATTAGCCGGATTCTCCAGCTCCAGACCTTCGTGGCTGATGTGCCAGATGTTGCGGTCACGGCTGTAACTGCTGTCAGCTGCAAACGGAAGATCGATGCCGTGCTGCTTGCAGTACTCAATCTCATCTTCACGGGATTTCATGGTCCATACGTCGGTCATACGCCATGGAGCGATGATCTTGATATCCGGAGCCAGTGCCTTGATGCCCAGCTCAAAACGGATCTGGTCATTGCCCTTGCCGGTTGCACCGTGGCAGATCGCAACAGCACCTTCCTTGCGTGCGATATCTACCAGACGTTTTGCAATCGCCGGACGTGCCATGGAGGTGCCCAGCAGGTATTTGTTCTCATATACAGCGTTGGCCTGTAAGCATGGAACAATGTAGTTGTCGCAGAAATCATCTACCAGATCTTCAATATATAATTTGGAAGCGCCGGATAATTTTGCTCTTTCCTGAAGACCATCCAGCTCGCTGCCCTGGCCGCAGTCGATGCAGCAGCAGACAACATCATAATCAAAATTCTCTTTCAGCCACGGAATGATCGCGGTGGTATCCAGGCCGCCGGAATAAGCTAATACAACTTTCTCTTTCATTTTCATAATCCTCCTCAAATCGTATGATGATACGAGTAATTTTCTTCTTGATTTAACGACTTCATAAATATACAACATTTTTCTGGGAAATGCAAGAGTAAAATGCATTTTTTTCAAAAAAACATTGCATAATATGCAACCATGATGTATAATTATGAAATCCTGACAGGGAGAAAATGCCTGTAACAGAAAAAAAGACTTTCCTAATTACAGGAAAATAATTATAATGAGGGATGATTGCCTGTAAAACGGGCAGAGAGCGTTCTCATGGAAAGAAAATGTATGTTTATGAGAGGATAATGAATATGATTAAAGTGGGAATTATCGGTTCCACCGGCTATGCAGGTGCGGAGCTGGCGAGACTGCTGCTGCAGAGAGATGATGTTGAAATTGTATGGTACGGATCCAGAAGCTATGTCGGAGAAGATTTTGCTTCTATTTATAGAAACGTTGCACATCGTGTCAGTGAACCGTGCAGAGATGATGATATGGAAGAATTGTCTAAAATCGCGGATGTGATTTTTACAGCGACCCCGCAGGGCTTCTGTGCATCCAAGGTGACGGAGGATATTCTGTCCCGTACAAAGATTATCGATCTGAGTGCGGATTTCCGTATGAAAGATGTAGATGTTTACGAGCAGTGGTATAAGATTACACATGCATCACCGCAGTTTATTGAGGAGGCGGTATACGGACT
>JALFHZ010000089.1 GCA_022776445.1 Lachnospiraceae bacterium | reverse complement strand
AAGTAACGTGCCACGTAAAGGACATATTCAGAAAAGAGACGTATTAGCAGATCCTTTATACAACAACAAGGTTGTAACCAAGCTGATCAACAACATCATGCTGGATGGTAAGAAGGGTGTTGCACAGAAGATCGTATACGGTGCATTTGCCCGTGTGGAAGAAAAGAGCGGCAAGCCGGCAGTAGAAGTTTTCGAAGAGGCTATGAACAACATTATGCCTGTTCTGGAAGTTAAGGCAAAACGTATCGGTGGTGCTACCTATCAGGTGCCGATCGAGGTTAAGCCGGAGAGAAGACAGACCCTGGCACTTCGCTGGATCACCCTGTACTCCCGTAAGAGAGGCGAGAAGACCCAGGAAGAGAGACTGGCTAATGAGATTATGGATGCTGCAAACAACACCGGCGCATCTGTAAAGAAGAAAGAAGACATGCATAAGATGGCAGAGGCTAACAAGGCCTTCTCCCACTTCAGATTCTAATAGGAGGACAAAGCTTTGGCTGGAAGAGAATATCCGTTAGAGAGAACCAGAAATATTGGTATTATGGCTCATATCGATGCTGGTAAGACTACATTGACCGAGCGTATCCTGTACTATACTGGTGTAAACTACAAGATCGGTGATACTCATGAAGGTACTGCTACCATGGACTGGATGGAGCAGGAGCAGGAAAGAGGTATTACCATTACTTCTGCAGCTACCACCTGTCACTGGACCATTCACGGCGAAGACAACAGACCGATCAAAGGTCAGCCGGAGTATCGTATCAACATCATCGATACCCCAGGTCACGTTGACTTCACGGTAGAGGTTGAGCGTTCTCTGCGTGTACTGGATGGCGCTGTCGGCGTGTTCTGTGCAAAGGGCGGTGTTGAGCCACAGTCCGAGAACGTATGGCGTCAGGCTGATACCTACAATGTACCGCGTATGGCATTCATCAACAAGATGGATATCCTGGGCGCAGATTTCTACGGTGCAGTAGAGCAGATCCGTACCAGACTTGGTAAGAACGCAATCTGCCTGCAGCTGCCGATCGGTAAGGAAGACGAGTTTAAGGGCATCATCGACCTGTTTGAGATGCAGGCTTACAGCTACAACGATGATAAGGGTGATGATGTATCTGTAGAGCCGATTCCGGAGGATATGAAGGTTGATGCTGAGCTGTATCACACCGAGCTGGTTGAGAAGATCTGCGAGCTGGATGATGATCTGATGATGCAGTATCTGGAAGGTGAAGAACCGTCCGTTGAAGATCTGAAGAGAGTTCTGAGAAAGGCTACCTGTGAGTGTACCGCTATTCCGGTATGCTGCGGTAGTGCATACAGAAACAAAGGTGTTCAGAGACTTCTGAACGCAGTTATTGAGTTCATGCCGGCTCCGACCGATATCCCGTCTATCAAGGGTACCGATATGGATGGCAATGAGATCGAGAGACATTCCTCTGATGAGGAGCCGTTTGCAGCACTGGCATTCAAGATTATGACTGACCCGTTCGTAGGTAAGCTGGCATTTTTCCGTGTGTACTCCGGTACCATGAATTCCGGTTCCTACGTTCTGAATGCTACCAAGGGTAAGAAAGAGCGTGTTGGACGTATCCTGCAGATGCATGCAAACAAGAGACAGGAGATCGAGAAAGTTTACTCCGGCGATATCGCTGCAGCAGTAGGCTTTAAGATTACCGGTACCGGTGATACCATCTGTGATGAGCAGCATCCGGTTATCCTGGAGTCCATGGAGTTCCCGGAGCCGGTTATCGATATCGCAATCGAGCCGAAGACCAAAGCTGGTCAGGGCAAGATGAGCGAGGCACTTGCAAAACTCGCAGAAGAGGATCCGACTTTCCGTGCATCCACCAACCAGGAGACTGGTCAGACCATTATCTCTGGTATGGGTGAACTGCATCTGGAAATCATCGTAGACCGTCTGCTGAGAGAGTTCAACGTAGAAGCAAACGTTGGTGCTCCGCAGGTTGCCTACAAGGAGACCTTCACCAAGGCCGTAGATGTAGACAGCAAATACGCGAAGCAGTCCGGTGGACGTGGTCAGTATGGTCACTGTAAAGTTCACTTCGAGCCGATGGATGCGAACGGAGAAGAGACCTTCAAGTTCGAGTCTACCGTTGTCGGCGGTGCAATTCCGAAGGAGTACATCCCGGCTGTCGGCGCTGGTATCGAAGAGGCTTCCAAGTCCGGTATCCTGGCTGGTTTCCCGGTTCTGGGTATCAAGGCTACTGTATACGATGGTTCCTACCATGAGGTCGACTCCAACGAGATGGCATTCAAGATTGCCGGTTCCATGGCATTCAAGGAGGCTATGCAGAAAGCCGGAGCAATCCTGCTTGAGCCGATCATGAAGGTTGAAGTAACCATGCCTGAGGAATACATGGGTGATGTTATCGGTGATATCAACTCCCGTCGTGGCCGTATCGAGGGTATGGATGATGTGGGCGGCGGCAAGATCGTAAGAGCTTTCGTTCCGCTGTCTGAGATGTTCGGTTACTCCACAGACTTGCGTTCCAGAACTCAGGGCCGTGGTAACTACTCCATGTTCTTTGAGAAGTACGAGCCGGTTCCGAAGTCTGTTCAGGAGAAAGTCATCGCTGAGCACAAATAAGATTCATGTGAATCTGATTCCGGCAGCTTTTTCCGGGCTGCCGGGGTTTAGAAAATAGGCTTGAAAATATTGCAGAAATAGCATATAATAAAGAACAGCCTAACATAAATAATAGGCCGAGAAGGCCGCATTAAGGAGGACGTCATAAAATGGCAAAAGCAAAGTTTGAAAGAACCAAACCGCATTGTAACATTGGTACCATCGGCCACGTTGACCATGGTAAAACTACTCTGACCGCTGCTATTACCAAAACTCTGCATGAGAGATATGGTACTGGTGAGGCTGTTGCATTCGAGAACATCGATAAGGCTCCGGAAGAGAGAGAGCGTGGTATCACCATCTCTACCGCTCACGTTGAGTATGAGACTCCAAAGAGACACTATGCACACGTTGACTGCCCAGGACATGCTGACTACGTTAAGAACATGCTCACCGGTGCTGCTCAGATGGATGGCGCTATCCTGGTAGTAGCTGCTACCGATGGTGTTATGGCTCAGACCCGTGAGCACATCCTTCTGTCCCGTCAGGTAGGCGTTCCGTACATCGTTGTATTCATGAACAAATGTGATATGGTTGATGACGAAGAGCTGCTTGAGCTGGTTGACATGGAGATCCGTGAACTGCTGAACGAGTACGAGTTCCCGGGCGATGACACCCCGATCATTCAGGGTTCCGCTCTGAAGGCTCTGGAAGATCCGTCCAGCGAGTGGGGCGACAAGTTTCTGGAACTGATGGATGCAGTTGATGAGTGGGTTCCGGATCCGCAGCGTGAGACTGATAAGCCGTTCCTGATGCCAATCGAGGACGTATTCACCATTACCGGTCGTGGTACCGTTGCTACCGGTCGTGTAGAGCGTGGCGTTCTGCATCTGAATGATGAAGTTGAGATCGTTGGTATCAAGGAAGAGACTAAGAAGACCGTTGTAACCGGTATCGAGATGTTCCGTAAGCTGCTTGACGAGGCTCAGGCTGGTGATAACATCGGTGCTCTGCTTCGTGGTGTTCAGAGAACTGAGATCGAGCGTGGACAGGTTCTGGTTAAACCAGGTTCTGTTAAGTGCCATAACAAATT
>JALFHZ010000183.1 GCA_022776445.1 Lachnospiraceae bacterium | reverse complement strand
GTGGTCATAAGAGCACTCAGCCCCACCAGACGAACCTTCCGCTCAAGAGTCACTTCTACAATCCGTTCCGGAGGTACATCCTTTCCGAGATCAATCACTTCATAACTGTAGTTTTCCAGCAGCACTTTGACAATATTTTTGCCGATGTCGTGGATATCGCCCTTCACCGTAGCAAGGATGATGGTACCCTTCTTTTCCTGTGTCTGGCCGCTGGCCTGCATCTTCTCCTTGATCACTTCAAATGCCGCCTTCGCCGCCTCGGCACTCATGAGAAGCTGCGGAAGGAACATCGTACCTTTTTCAAAACCTTTTCCAACCCGGTCCAAAGCCGGAATGACCTGCTCATTGATGACATCCAGGGCTGCTCTGGTCTCCAGCAGCTCCGCCGCTGCACGGGCCGCCTGATCCTTCAGTCCCCGTTCAATGCTGTCACTGAGCCCGCTGCCTTCCGCAGCCGGTTCCGACATCCGGGCAGCGGCACCGCCTGCCGTCTGCGCTCCGGTTTTGCCTGCCGGGCCGCCTACAGCACCTTTTACCGCGCTGGTTCCCAGAGATGCTGTCTGTCCGCTGTAAACACTGATATAGTCACTGCACTGAGGATCCAGATCCATCAAAGCACGGAAGCTGTAATACGCCCGCATCATTGCCTCGGAATTCGGATTGATGATTGCCGCCGACAATCCGTTCTGCAGTGCCATTGTAAAGAATGCCGCATTGATAATCTCACGCTGCGGAAGCCCGAAGGAGATATTGGACACCCCCAGAACCGTCTTTCCGAAAAGCTCATCCCGCACCCTGCGCAGCGTCTCCAGTGTGGTGATCGCTCCCTTGCTGTCAGAGCTGACTGTCAGGCAAAGTGCGTCAATAATGATATCTTCCCGGGCGATGCCATATTCTGCGGCTGTCTGATAAATCTTTCTCGCAATCCGGATTCTTCCGTCCGCAGTATCCGGGATTCCGTCTTCATCCAGAGTCAGAGCCACAACAACACCGCCATATTTTTTGACCAGCGGAAATACGGTGCGCATGGACTCTTCCTTACCGTTTACCGAATTGATCAGCGGTTTGCCGTTGTAGACACGCAGACCACGTTCCATTGCCTCCGGATCGGAAGTATCCAGCTGAAGCGGAAGTTCTACCACGCTCTGCAGCTCCCGCACGACCTCCTCCATCATGGACGGTTCATCAATCTCCGGAAGTCCCACATTGACATCCAGTACATGGGCACCATGCTCCTGCTGCACGACTCCTTCATTCAGGATATAGTCCAGATTGTGATCCCGCAGCGCCTGTTTAAACCGGGATTTACCGGTAGGATTGATCCGCTCGCCGATAATCACCGGATCTCTGCCGATCTCCACGGCCCGGCAGAAGGAGGAAATGACCGTTCGGTATTTGCGGGTCACAGGTACCGGTGTCAGATCTTTGCACAATTCTACCGTTCTGCGGATATGCTCCGGTGTGGTACCGCAGCAGCCGCCCACTATGCGTGCGCCCATCTTCACAATCTCTCTCTGAACCTGCGCAAACTGCTCGGCATCAATATCATAGACAGTCTGTCCGTTTTCACTTCTCGGCAGTCATGCATTCGGATTGATCATGACAGGAATCGAAGAAACCTCCAGAACCTCCTTCAGGATGTTCTTCATCTGAATCGGTCCCAGGCCGCAGTTCATACCCAGAACATCCACGCCCAGACCTTCCAGCACAGCTACAATGGAAGCCGGGCTGCCTCCGGTCAGCAGCTTTCCGCGCTCATCAAAGGTTACGGTAACAAATACCGGCAGCTCGCAGTTCTCCTTTGCTGCCAGCACAGCTGCCTTGATCTCGTAGCTGTCACTCATCGTCTCAATCAGTACCAGATCGGCGCCCTCTCTTGCTCCAATCACCACAACTTCTTTGTAAAGTTCGTAGGCATCCTCGAATGCAAGATCCCCCATCGGCTTCAGAAGCTTGCCGGTCGGCCCCATATCCAGTGCCACATAGCCTTTTCTGCCGCTCTGTGCAATCGCCTCTTTCGCATTGCGTACGGCTGCCGTCACAACCGGATCCAGCTGGAACTGTGTGTGCTCATTGTACTTTAGACCATCCACGCCAAAGGTATTGGTCGTCACAATATCCGCTCCTGCCTCCAGATAGGACTTATGAATCTCCACAAGTACCTCCGGATGCGTGATGTTCCAGGTGCCAGGCAGTTCTCCCGGCTGCAGACCATTGGCCTGCAGAAGACTTCCCATACCTCCGTCGCAGAATACAATCCGTTTCTCAATCTCATTTAATATGCTCATAGACAAATCTCCCGTGCTCTGTATGTTCCTGTGTTCCCGCGTGCTCCTGCATCCGCGCCGACAGTTCTAGTGTATGATCTCTGACAGGCTCTCCCTGATCTGCTCCGCCACATCCGGTCTATTCATGGAATAAATATGAATTCCATTCACATGATTGGCAATCAGGTCAATAATCTGCTCCGTTGCATATGCGAGTCCGGCCTGCTTCATCGCTGCAGGATTGTCTCCGAAACGATCCAGGATTGCTTTAAACCTAGTAGGTAAATAGGTTCCTGACATAGAGCAAATCCGCTTAATCTGACTGACATTCGTCACCGGCATGATACCTGCCACCACCGGTACCGTGATTCCTTTTTCACGAATACGGTACAGATAATTGTACAGAATATTATTGTCAAAAAACATCTGTGTAGTCACGAAATCACAGCCTGCCTCCACTTTCTCCTTCAGATGCTGAATATCCTCGGTCTTGTTCACCGATTCCACATGTCCTTCCGGGTAGCAGGCCGCTCCGATACAGAAATCACCGCTCCGCTTGATCTCCGCAATCAGCTCGGATGCATAGCGGTAATCCTTCTCAACCTTACCGTCCTTTGGAATATCTCCGCGCAGTGCCAGCACATTCTCAATTCCCCTGTTTTTCAGTTCCTGAAGGACAGACTGTACCTTCTCACGCGTAGAGGATACACAGGTCAGATGCGCCAGTGCCGTCACCCCCTGCGCCTTTAGAGAGGATGCAATATCCACCGTATACTGACTGGTACCTCCGCCGGCCCCATAGGTAACACTCATAAATGCAGGCTTCAGCTTCGCGATCTCAGAAGCTGCCTTCTCCACAGATTCGAACTTGTCTTCCGTCTTAGGCGGAAAAACTTCAAATGAAAGCGTCGGCTCACCGGCCGCTAAAATATCTCTGATCTTCATAAATTATGCTCCTTTTCTGATTGTATTTTCTGCTACGGCATACTCCGCATAATGGTTACGCGGTAACAGGTATCAAACGCAATCCCCTCCACATAGAGTCTATCACACTCCAGCTGATAACCATTTCCACCCTGTGCCGCCTCAGCCAGTTCCTCACGGACCTGACCGGCACACTGCTCATGCTCCTGCAAAGCGCCCAGCTTCTCGAGAAGTTCCAGTACATCTGCCGCTGTATCTGCCAGTATGGTCTCTCCTTCCAGCGCCATATTGATCTGATGCAGATCTCCTGTCGCCGTATCATATTCCACCGTCACATACTGGTAACCACCCTGCTCCCCTTCCTGCAAATCAATCGAAGTCCAGGTACCATACCACGTCGTGCCATCTTCACAGGATTCATTGTAGGAATAGGTATTGGTTCCGCAGATCTCCACACCCTGCTGCTCCAGAATCCTCATCATCGGACGCACCAGTTCCGCTCCGGAAACATCAAAATGAGCTGCGCTGCTGCAGGCTATGCCGGCCTTCTTCACTTCCTCATCCGTCAGTTCCTGATATTCCACCTCCTGCATACTTTCATCCTCCCCGGGATGAGTTCCCGGCTCCAGCAGGTCAGTCAGAAATCCGTCGTCGGCCGATACGCATGACTGAAAGAACGTCACGGCCACAAGAATCACACCTGTAAGCAGCAGACTGGCGAATGATTTCGCATACCCACGATCTCTGTGAGCCGAGGCCGAAGAGGTGCGAACCGGCGGAACCGGCTTTGAACGATGCTGAGCCGGTTTTTTTGTTAGCGTATGATAACTGCAGTCTGTCTCCCGTGCAGGATGGCGTTCATTCAGATAATAGGTCACCTCCCGCACAATCGGCTGGCGCACCCAGCTGCGGCAATTCCGGCAATAATGTGCTGATGTCATCGTCTGGTCACAGATCGGGCAAATCTTTCGTATCACAAAATTACCTCCGTTCGATTAATGTAAACCAGTATATCACATCTTCACCCGTTTTTCCATGTTCGTATATAGTTATTTTTTTAACATTCTTTATCCTGTTTTTCACAAAGTGATTCCCATTTTCGATAATTTGTGCTAAGATAACTGACAACTGCTTTGACCTGGGAAGTCAAATGTGTGCCTCTATGTCCCACAATACTACATAACAAGGAGTTTTTATTATGGAACAGAAAGGCGTAAAAGAATTCTTAAAAAGAAAAAACGTCAACATCACTGTCAAAACCTATCTGATTGATGCGCTGGGAGCCATGGCATTCGGCTTGTTTGCATCGCTTCTGATCGGTACCATCTTCGGTACACTCGGAGACAAGACACAGATCCCCCTTTTCACCACAATTTCAGACTACTGCAAAACTGCGACAGGCGCGGCCTTGGGCGTATCCATCGCCTACGCACTGCATGCACCGCAGCTGGTTCTGTTTTCTGCTGCCACCGTCGGCATTGCAGGCAACGCACTGGGCGGACCGGTTGGGGCACTGGTATCCACCATTGTGGCAACCGAGCTGGGCAAAATCGTCTCCAAGGAGACCCGCGTGGACATTCTGGTCACCCCAGGTGTTACCATCATCTCCGGCGTACTGATGGCGCAATTCGTAGGTCCCGGCGTATCCGCCTTCATGACCGCTTTCGGTAATCTGGTCAAGACCACCACCGAGATGCAGCCATTTTTCATGGGCATGCTGGTATCTGCACTGATCGGCATCGCACTGACGCTTCCGATCAGCAGCGCCGCGATCTGTATCATGCTGAGCCTGGACGGACTGGCCGGCGGAGCTGCAACCGCAGGCTGCTGTGCCCAGATGATCGGTTTTGCCGTATTAAGCTTCCGCGAAAACGGAGTCGGCGGCCTTCTCGCACAGGGACTGGGTACCTCCATGCTGCAGATGGGCAACATTGTCAAGAACCCGCGTACCTGGATTGCTCCGACTCTTGCCTCCATGGTCACCGGACCGATCGCAACCTGCGTCTTCCGCATGGAGAACATCGCTGCCGGCGCCGGCATGGGTACCTGCGGCCTTGTCGGACCGATCGGTGTCTACACCGCGATGGGCGGCGGCACCAATATGTGGCTTGGCATTCTGCTGATCTGCTTTGTCCTTCCGGCTGTACTGACCTTTATTTTTGGAGAGATTCTCAGAAAAATCGGATGGATCAAATTTGGCGATCTGAAGCTGGATCTGTAGTAACGATAACCGGTTCAGAGACATCACGGTATGGTATTACCGCAGGAATGAACTGACACACATACTGAATACACTGTATAAAAGAATGAGAAGATTTCCGGTTTTACGGATATCTTCTCATTCTTTGCGTACTCAAATAAATTTTAAAAAGAACCTATTGCCTTTTACTCCGCGTCTTCCAACACTTCCAGCGCCTTCTTCAGCTGAGCATCCGTCTCCACAGAAACATCATCGTACTTCCCGTAGGAAATCTCGCCGTCTTCCGATTTTTCCGGTTCTGCTTCCACATCCGGATCCAGTCCCTTCTTGTGGAGGTCAAATCCGCTCGGCGTATAATAATGAGACACGGTAACCTTTACTGCCGAACCGTCATCCAGCGGCAGCACACTCTGCACAATACCTTTTCCGAAGGTCGTCGTGCCCACCAGTTCTGCCTTGCCGTAATCCCGCAGTGCACCGGCCAGAACCTCCGCCGCACTGGCAGAGTTTTCGTTGACCAGAACAACGATCGGCATATCCAGCTCCTGACCATCCTTTTTCGGATAGCGCGGATCTCTTCCTCCGCCGTCGTTTGCCTCATACCGGATCTCACCATTCTCAGAATAGTACCGGACACCTTTTCCATATTTGTCTGAAGTGGAAATGATCGTTCCGTTCCACTGATCATCCGGCAGAATAAATGCTGCGATTTCCACACAGGAATCCAGCACTCCGCCCGGATTGTCACGCAGATCGATTACCAGACGCTTCATTCCCTTTTCCTGCAGTTCCGCCACGATCTGTTTAAACTGATCCCCGGTCACAATCTCAAACTGAGTGATCAGAATGTATCCGGTCTCCTCATCCAGCATCTGTCCCTCTACCGTGGTAGTCTCCACAAACCGGCGTTCAATCGTCATCGGAATCTCTTCGCCGTCACGCAATACAGTAATGTCCACCGTGGTTCCTTCCTCTCCGCGGATGTGCTGCTTCACCAGCATGTCCAGATCTTCCAGAGACGCTTCGATATCCCCAACCTTATAAAGGATATCTCCCTTCTGCATTCCGGCCTCTTCCGCAGGGGAACCGCGGAACACGCGAAGTGCCGTGATAATCCCGGTCTCCATGTTCTGGCTCACCAGAACACCGATTCCACAATACACACCTTCCGTTTCTTCCGTCAGGCTTGTATACTCTTCCGGAGTGTAATAAACCGTATAAGGATCCTCCAGCCCCGCCAGCATGCCCTTATAAATTCCGGCCTCTACCTTTTCCATATCCTCGTCGAACAGGAAATACCGGTCGACAATCTCCTGCAGCGTCAAGATCTTATTTCCAATCTTGTGCAGATCCAGTTCCTGACCATCAGAATCCGCCGCGCCGGAACTCTCGATGACCTGACCGGGTGACTGATTTTCCATTACAATTCTTCCGACCAGAGAAATTCCTGTGGCGACCCCGACGATCATCAGACCTGCGAATGCGGTCACCAGCGAACCAACCAGTACACCTTTCCAGAATTTTGTTCTGCCTCTATCTTCTTTCTCCAAAGCTGTCTCCTATCTTGTCCGGTATCCCGTGTTTCGGGATACCCATGATTCTTTCTTATTTCTCTACGGGCTCACATACTTCAGCGGATTCACATATTGCCCGCCGTTTCGGATACCGAAATGCAGATGCGGCCCCGTGGAATATCCGGTGGATCCCACCTTCGCAATCGCCTGTCCCTGTTTGACCTGCGCGCCCTCCGAAACCAGAAGTTTGGAACAATGCATATACACCGTATAGACTCCGCCGCCATGATTGATCATAATATAATTTCCGGCAGAATAGCTGTATGTAGCAATCACTACGGTACCGGACGCCGCTGCCACAATAGAAGCACCGGTCGATGCGCTGATATCTATCCCCTTGTGGTTGGTGGAAGCCCCCTCCGTCGGAGACTCTCTTCCTCCAAACCGGGATGTGATCCGGCTGCTGGAAGGACATGGCCATACAAAACTAATATTCCCAAGACTGGTTACTTTATACTGTTTTCCTGCCGCTTGCGCCGCCTTTTTGGCTTCCTCTTCCTTTCGTTTTAATTCCGCCTCCAGCTGCTTCACCTTCGACTCCTGTGCCTGGATATCCCGCTCGTATTCGCTGATCTGCCCCTGTGCCGTATCGATCTGATTTTCAAAGTTCTTCAGTTCCTGATTCTTTTTTTCCAGAAGAAGCTCAATGGACTGCTGCTTTGCCTTCGTCTGTTCCTGAAAACCGATCAGCTGTTCATGCTCTTCCTTCAGCTGGGTTTCCTTCTGCTCGATCTGATTTCTGGTATCCGCCAGTTCATCCATCATCCCACGGTCATACTCCGAAATCTTCTGAATATACTCAGCCCGGTTTAAAAGCTGCACCACATCTTCAGAGTTCAGAAGCATATCCAGAAAGGACGTACTTCCCTGCTCATACATATACTTGATCCGGAGCTTCATGGAAGCATACTGTTCCTTCTCGGCAGCCCTGGCAGCTTCCAGTTCTGCCTCAGTGCCGGCAATCTCTGCCTCTTTCCCCGTAATCTGATCCTCCAGATTGCCCAGTTCCTGACCGATGTCTTCCAGCTGACGATCCAACTGCTTGACATAGGCGGCTGCATCATTCTTCAGCCCCTCCAGATTTTTTAAATTCTGCTCGATCTTCTTTTTCTCCTGCTCCAGGCTGGCTGCCTTCTTTTTGGCATCCTGCACATCCTGCTTCGTCGCATAAGCCGGCTGCAAAGCCGAAATACTGAGAATCAGTACCAGAATCAACACTCCTGCCCTTTTTCTGTTCTGTCTCATTGCTGCACCTACACTTTCAGATACTTGCGGATCGTCATATAGCTTCCGACGAATCCGATCCCGACACCCAGTGCCAGTGCAACCAGAATCATCTGCGGATAAATCTCCCGAATCGGCAGAAATACAAATACATCCGACAGAATCCGGAAACGCTCCGTCAGATACAGTACAGATTTCGTATACAGGAAATACATCGCAGCCAACGGAATTGCCGCACCAAACATGCCAATCACAACGCCTTCTACAATAAACGGCGCGCGGATCATAAAATTGGTTGCCCCGATCAGGCGCATGATCTGGCTCTCCTGTTTACGAAAAGCCGCTGCCACCGAAATCGTATTGTTGATCAGGAAAACAGAAACCGCCAGCAGAACGCCGATCATCACCGCAGACAGCAGTCCCACCACCTTGTTAAAGCTGGAAAATCCCGCCACCGCGGAATTGGAATAATTGACCTTCCGCACTCCCGCCAGCCCCTCCAGCCAGGAGACCATGCGATCCTGATCGGAAATATCTTTCAGATAGATCACATAGCTGGCAGAACCGGCCAGCGGATTATCATCCGCAAATCCCTCCGCAAGTTCCTCATTTCCCACGAAGTATTCCTTCTGAAAGCTCTCCCAGGCTTCTTCCGCGGATATGTAGCGCATCTGCTCAATCTCCTTCTGCTGAGCAATCTGATCACCGATAGCAAGAATCTCCTCTTCGCTCAGATCTTCATCAAAAAGCACTGTAATTCCAACCGTAGTCTCCACATGCTTCACCATATACTGTACATTGGCAGCAACGGAAAAAAACAAACAAAATAAAAAAATACACGCAGAAATCGTTGCCGCGGAAGCCAGCGAAAACCAGACATTTCTGCATATATTTTTCATGCCCTGTTTCAGGCAGTATAAAAACGTGCTAACACTCATCTGTCAAGTCCACCCTTCACCTCATCACTGATCAAACGCCCGCGATCCAGAGTGATCACACGTTTTCCCATCTGTTCCACCAGTTCCAGACTGTGCGTGACCACAACAACGGTTGTTCCAAGGCTGTTGATATGTTCCAGCAGTTTCATGATCTCCACTGCATTGCCGTGATCCAGATTTCCCGTCGGTTCATCCGCAAGCAATACCTCCGGACGATTGATCAGGGCCCGCGCGATCGCCACGCGCTGCTGCTCACCTCCGGAGAGCTGCTGCGGCAGGGACTTATACTTGGCCGACAAGCCAACCAGCTTCAGCATGGCCGGAACCGACTCCCGGATCTTCCTGGAAGGCGCTCCGATCACACGCTGAGCAAATGCCACGTTCTCGAATACATTGCGATCCTTCAGAAGCCGGAAATCCTGAAATACAACTCCCAGCATCCTGCGGTACTTCGGCACATATCGGCGCGGCATCTTCTGTAAATCCATATTATTAACGACAATCCGACCGGAAGTAGGCTCTGTCTCCTTCAGAAGGAGTTTGACGAGCGTGGACTTGCCCGAGCCGCTTCGGCCCATGATAAATACAAACTCGCCATCCTCAATCTGAATATTAATGTTGCGCAAAGCTTTATTACCCGTATCGTACGTCTTGCTGACGTTCATAATCTCGATCATTAGTAATCCAGGCTCTCCATATATTTCATATATTTCACAACCATCAGCGCAATCTTGAATGTAATCGCGTCCTCAAAGACACGCAGATCCAGTCCGGTGCTCTTCTGCAGCTTATCCAGACGATAAACAAGCGTATTGCGGTGAATATACAGCTGTCTGGATGTCTCGGATACATTCAGGCTGTTTTCAAAGAACTTGTTGATCGTAGTCAACGTCTCTTCATCAAACTCATCCGGGGACTTTCCTTCAAAAATCTCCTTAATGAACATCCGGCACAGCGGAAGCGGAAGCTGATAAATCAGGCGGCCGATACCCAGATTGCTGTATGCCACCACATTCTTGGTGCTGTAGAAAATCTTGCCGACATCCAGAGCCATCTTCGCTTCCTTATAGGAACGGGACACTTCACGGATATCACCGACAATCGTACCGTAAGACACATGTACCTTGGTCATCGCTTCCGTATTCAGCATGTCGAGAATCATATTCGCCGTCTTTTCAAGGTCCTCATAGCTTTCATTCGGCTTAACTTCCTTGACCAGAATGATATTCTTCTCATCCACAGCCGTGATAAAGTCCTTGGTCTTGGTTGCAAACAGGCTTCTCACGGTCTCCAGCGCATTGACATCCTTCTCATGCTTGGTCTCGATCAGGAAAACCACACGCTTAACATTGGTCTCAATATGCAGTTTCTTGGCGCGATTATAAATATCAACCAGCAGCAGGTTGTCCAGAAGCAGATTCTTGATAAAGTTGTCCTTATCAAAACGCTCCTTATAAGCCACCAGCAGATTCTGAATCTGGAATGCCGCCAGCTTTCCTACCATATAAACGTCATCGCTGCCGCCCTTGGCCAGCAGAATATACTCTAACTGATGCTCATCAAACACCTTAAAAAACTGATATTCCTGAATCACCTGGCTGTCCGCCGGAGAATTTACAAAAGACAGGATGGAGCTTTCATATTCTTCCGCATCCGGAAATGTGGATGCCAATACCTTCCCCTCCGTGTCACATATACAGAGATCTACTCTGGTAATTCCCTTTAAGCCTTCAATGGTCGTTTGAAGAATCTGATTTGAAATCATATCACACGCTCCTTACTTATAATAACATTACCCTTATCATATATCTTATAGCAAAATATTAAAAAAAGCAAGCGAGTATGATACTCGCCTGCTTTATTTTTACAATTATTTCCAAACGAACTAGTTGGTAATAACCTGCTCGGTTTCCTTGTCGAATACATGGATCTTTGCCAGATCAAGAGCCAGTTTCACGGTATCGCCAGGTCTTGCAGTGGTACGCGGATTTACACGTGCAGTGCAGTTGGTCTCATTAATATCAAAGTACAGATATACTTCTGCACCCAGCATCTCGTATACACGGATGGTAGCTTCGATCACGCTCTTCGGAGAAGATGCCAGGAATGCTTCCTCGTCATGCAGATCTTCCGGACGAATACCCAGAGTAACGGTCTTGCCGATGTAGCCGCCCTTCTCAAGTGCTGCACCTTTCTCAGCCGGCAGAGCGATGGTATGACCATCAAAGGTCAGGGTAATATCTGCGCCGTTCTTAGCAACTGTTGCATCAATCAGGTTCATCTGCGGAGCGCCGATGAATCCGGCTACGAACTTGTTGCCCGGTTTGTCATACAGGTTCTGCGGAGAATCAACCTGCTGAATCACGCCATCCTTCATAACTACGATTCTGGTACCCAGAGTCATAGCCTCGGTCTGGTCATGCGTTACGTAAATGATGGTTGCCTGCAGTCTCTGATGCAGCTTGGAGATCTCAATACGCATCTGACCTCTCAGCTTTGCATCCAGGTTGGACAGCGGCTCGTCCATCAGGAATACCTTCGGGTTACGAACGATAGCACGTCCCATAGCAACACGCTGTCTCTGACCACCGGACAGAGCCTTCGGCTTACGGTCTAACAGATGAGACAGATCAAGGATTCTTGCTGCTTCCTGAACCAGCTTATCGATCTCATCCTTCGGAGTCTTTCTCAGTTTCAGACCAAATGCCATGTTGTCATATACGGACATATGCGGATACAGAGCGTAGTTCTGGAATACCATCGCAATATCTCTGTCCTTCGGCTCTACATCATTCACCAGCTTGTCGTCAATGTACAGCTCACCGGAAGAAATATCTTCCAGACCAGCGATCATACGAAGAGTGGTGGACTTACCACATCCGGATGGTCCTACGAAGATGATGAATTCCTTATCAGCAATTTCAAGATTGAAATCCTTAACTGCCACAAATCCGTTCGGATAAGATTTGGTTACGTGTCTCAGTGATAAACTAGCCATATTTTTATTCCTCCTGAAAAATGTATTGATTGCATGCTCTCCGAATGCACTCCCCATTCTGACATCCGGATCGGTTACAGATGTAAAATCATCTGCAAACCTTTGATGATATTATGATACTATAGATAAAATTTTTCTTCCATATGGCAAATGCCCAATTTTCTTTTTCGGATTTTGGGTAATATGCTCATGGCCGAAAAAAAGTGCTTGAAATTACAAAATCAGGCTTTTGTAAGCCTGATTTTACTGTTTAAATTCTATAAATCCCTCGCCTAAAACCTCCCGGACATCGCAGACAATCACAAAAGCTTGTGAATCATGCCCAACAACCAGCTCTTTTAATTGTATAATTTCTTTCTTTGCAACGACGCAGAGGATCACATTCCTGCTTTTGCCGGAATACATCCCCGTCGCATGAAGCCCGGTGGCCCCGCGATTCAGTTCCCGCAGAATCGCCTGCGCAATCTCATCGCTTTTTTCGGAAATGATAAACGCTGCCTTGGAAAACTTCAAGCCTTCAATGATGCCATCCGACACCTTGGACATCACAAAAATGGCAATCAGCGCATACATGGCGAATTTGATACCGAAAACAGTCGCACCCGCCACCACGATCACAGCATCCAGAACCTGCATGATCTGTACCAGAGAATATTGCTTCAGCTTTCTCTGAAGCAGAGATGCCAGCATATCCGTGCCGCCGGTCGTCGCCTGATTGACAAACACCAGTCCCGCTCCCACGCCGTTCAGTACCCCGCCGAACACAGCGGTCAAAAGCAGATCATCCATCAGAAACGGAATCTCCGGAATCACATACAGAGACAGCGACAGACCGAATGTAGCAGCCAGTGTCCGTTTGATAAACTTCCATCCGCGAATCCGGTAAGAAGCCAGAAACAGCGGAATATTCAGAAGGGTATTGGTCACCCACAGCTCAATCCCGCATTTTGCTTTCAGAATAATCGCAATACCGGATACACCGCCCGTAACCATACCGAGCGGTGTAAAAATATTCTTGATCGAAAACCCCATGATAAATGCGCCTGCCAAAATCAGCACATAATCCAGAATTCCATGATCCCCACTGCGTTTTCGCGCCATCCTCTTCAGCCCCTTTCACGCTGCCGGAATATCCCGACCGTGTGCCTGAAGCATCCGTCAGGATATCTTTTTCGCCAGTACGTTCACCCAATGAACATCGGAGTCTTTGTCATCTTCCGTAACCCAGAGCTTCTGCACATCCAGGCGTCCGGTTTCCTTCAGAACCCGTTCCAGCCGCTCTTCTGTATAATCGCAGAAATAGAGCTTTCCCTGAAATCCCTCCTGCTCGCCTTCACGGAAGGAAAGGAACAGTGTTCCCTTCAGACACAATGCATCGATGATTCTCTCCAAAATATCGCCAATCTCATTCTCAGGCACATGAATCAGCGCAGCATTGCCCCAGATTCCGTCAAAGGCTTCATCAAATTCCATATCCTCATACTTCATCTGAAGCACTTCCAGCCCGGTGTGAATCTCAGCCAGCTTGCACATCTCCTCAGAAGCATCCAGAGGTGTTACATCATATCCCAGATCGTAAAACGCAAGACTGTCACGGCCGGAACCGCAGCCCAGATCCAGTATGGTATCCCCCTCCTCCAGACAACTCAAAAACTTCCGGCGCAGCTTCTCCATATCCTGTTCTACCGTATCTTCAAAAATCTTCGACGCATATTGATTATAATAGTCTATTGTGTCCAAAACTATCCTCCTTTATAAACGCTCAATGGTCTTTTCTGTGATTCGAATCTTTCCTTCCTTCAGAAGACGTCCCACAGCACGCTTGAACGCATTCTTACTCATCTGAAACTCCCGCATAATGGTCTCCGGTTTTGCCTTATCATTGAATGGAAGCACACCGTCAAACTCATCAATCACTTTCAGCACCAGAGCAGCATCCGTATCCATCTGCATGTATGCCTTCTCACGCGGGCTCAGATCCAGCTTACCGTCATCCCTGACCTTGATCACACGCGCTTCGACCTGATCGCCCAGACGAAAATCCCCATACAGTTCCTTCTTCGGGATCAGACCGTAATAACGATTGTCAACAGCCACAAATGCTCCCAGATTCTCATTGATCTCATAAATCGTACCAGTGACCCGATCATCCTTCTTATACGGCGACTCGGCACTCATATAAGAATACACATTCATGGTTGCAGCCAAACGTCTGCTCTTATCAATATATAATGCAACCAGACACTGTTCTCCCTGACGGACCTTGTGATTCTGCTCCTTGAACGGAAGCAGAAGATCCTTCTCCAGCCCCATGTCAAGAAAGGCTCCGATTTTTGCCACATCCTTTACCGGCAGAACTGCCACCTCTCCTACCTGCAGCTTCGGGGTTCCGGTCGTCGCGATCAGGCGATCCTCTGAATCCTTGTAAATAAATACCTGAAGCGTATCCCCAACCTTTGTGCCTTCCGGAACGTGCTTCTTCGGAAGAAGTACGGAATGATCATCCGTCAGTGTCTCTCCAAGATAAACGCCAAATTCCTTCACTCGCTGCACCGTCAGTGTCTGTATCTTTCCTAATTCAATCATATGGTTCTCTCTTTCTGGTCGTACCTCCACAACCGATCTTATACAGTACGCAGCCATACAACTGCATACGGGTTTCCACATCTGTCACACAGGGAAACAGCCGTACTGCCTTCCTGTGAATAAATTCTCGGTATGATCACATCGCCCAGCACCGCCGCTTTCTTATATTCCACACGGAGTTCCCGGATCCTGCATTCCCCGGTCAGTGCCTCTCTGGCAAGTTCAACATACTGCGCATTGTTCATGTGATGATTCGTATCAATCTGATGACGCACCACCGTGACCGGCTCACCCTCCCGGTATTCCTCCGGAAGCACAATCCGTCTCGGTGCATAATCCATCTCCAGCTTCGGCGCTTCCTCCGGGTGGTAAGGGCCTGCCGCCTCTTCCCCGATCCGGACCGGTCTTCCCGCCTCCGTATCAAGATAAAACCAGATTGAGTTCGCCCTGACCAGATAAGCACCTGCCTGATCACAAATTGTAAAATTACGGTATCCATAGATACCCTTAAAATCGTACGGCCATGTGCTGACCACGATCTGCTCTCCCAATTCCGGATAACGATCCACCACGATCTGCCAGGATGACAGCATCCATGCGCGATTCTGTTTCTTCAGATAATCAATCCCGACGCCAAGCGACTCTGAATGAAACGTCGAACAATCCTGAAGGTAATTGATCATTCCTGTCACGGAAAGCTTTCTTTCCAGATCCACTTCACTGTAACGTACCCGGCTCTCAAAAGAATACATCTCTGTTCCTCATTTCATATGAATCTATCTGCTGAAACAAAATTAGATTTATTATATAGTATTTCTCCATGCTTGTCCAGTAGATTGCCGTTCTTTTCACGGCAGCTTTACTGCCATGCTCGGGCGTTTAACAGTCATATAGCAGGAAAAGTATCTATAGGCCGCATAAAGCCTATATTTTTTTGTCAATTTTTTTGTTTTTATTTATAGGCTTTTTAGGCTTTTTGTGGTATAATAAAAGAGAGAGGTAATGACTATGAAAGTAAATACATCAAAATCCAAAAATGCTGAGTCTTTTTATATCAAACAGTCCTACATTGATGCCAATGGGAAGTCCACTTCAAGAACCATCCGAAAGCTTGGCACCCTAGACGAATTGCTGGCAGAGCACGGCCCCACAAGGGAGGATGTTATGGAGTGGGCAAAGGAACAGGCACGCATCGAGACTGAAAAGTATGAGCAGGAGAAAGAAAATCACTGCCTTCCCGTTATGTTCCATCCGAACCGGAAGATCCCTCACGGGGAGAGACGTAAATTCCAGGGCGGTTACCTGTTCCTGCAATCCATCTATTATCAGCTGGGGCTAAACCGTGTATGCAGAAAAATCCGAGACCGGCATCACTATGAATATGATCTGAATGCTATCCTGTCCGATCAGATCTATGCCAGGATATTGGATCCGGGCAGCAAACGTTCTTCCTTTATGGCTGCGCAGGGTTTCCTGGAACCACCAGGATATGAACTCCATGACGTCTACAGAGCGCTAAGTGTTTTAGCGGAGGAAAGTGACCTGATCCAGTCGGAGGTTTATAAAAACAGCAACCTTCTCATAAAGCGGAATGACCATATCCTTTACTACGATTGCAGCAACTATTATTTTGAGATCGAACAAGAGGACGGGGATAAGAAATATGGTAAAAGCAAAGAACACAGGCCCAATCCCATCATTCAAATGGGGCTTTTTACAGACGGTGATGGGATCCCGCTGGCTTTCTCCCTGTTCCCAGGAAACCAAAACGAACAGAAGTCTTTAAAACCTCTGGAACAGAAAGTGGTCAAAGATTTTGGCTGCCAGCGTTTTATCTTCTGCTCTGATGCCGGACTTGCCTCTGAAAACAACCGCCTGCTGAACCATACCGCCAACCGGGCCTATATCGTTACCCAATCCATTAAGAAGCTCAGCAGCGAATACAGAGAACTTGCCCTGAACCGAAAGGGATTCCGCAGACTCTCCGATCATAAGCCTGTGGATCTTGATCATTTAACAGACAAGGATTATGATCAGCTATTCTATAAGGAAGAGCCTTACAGCACAAAAAAGCTGGAACAACGTCTGCTCATTACTTACTCTCCTAAATATGCTGCCTACCAAAAGGAGATCAGAGAAAAGCAGGTAGAAAGAGCAGCATCCATGCTCAAAGAAGGGAATCATAAAAAAACAAGAAAGAACCCGAATGATCCGGCCAGATTCATTGGCAAGGAAGCTGTCACCAAGGATGGGGAGATTGCAGATGTCTTATACTATCTTGATGAAGAAAAGATCGCGGAGGAAGCCAGGTATGACGGATTCTATGCAGTATGTACCGATCTGTTTGATGATTCCCCCGAGGAGATCTTAAAAGTCAGCGAAGGCAGATGGCAGATAGAAGCATGCTTCCGGATCATGAAGACAGATTTCACGGCAAGGCCTGTTTATCTCCACCGCAGCGAGAGGATCCAGGCTCACTTCCTTATCTGTTTCCTGGCGCTGCTGGTTTACCGGCTGCTGGAGAAAGCGCTGGACAAGAAATATACCTGCGAGGATATCCTGAACACGCTCCAGAACTTTGAATTTGCAGATGTGCAGGGGCAGGGATTTATGCCTATTTACGAATCTACAAAGCTGACCGATGAATTACACAGGATCAGTGGATTTGAAACTGACTATGAATTCATCACAAAAAGAAAGATGAGAGAGATTCAGAAACTCAGCAAACAAAAGAAGGTTTGAAAAAATTTCCAGTCATTCCCTTACATAAGAAAAAAGACTATATATCAAAACGAAACAACACCGCTGTAAAACCCTTGTAGAATGGGCGTTACAACGGTGTTTTGTTCTGTCTGACTGTCAAAGACGGGATAGTATTTCTCCATGCTTGTCCAGTAGATTGCCGTTCTTTTCACGGCAGCTTTACTGCCATGCTGCTGTATCAGTCAAGAAGAGCCGGGCGCATGTCCGACTCCTCTTATGGTATCACTATTTCTCACAGATCTTGACGATTACTTTCTTAACCGGTGCCGGTTCTCCGTTGGCTGCCTTCGGCTTATGACCGTCCCACGGGAAGAAAATCGCATACTCGCCTGCGTGAGTCGGCAGCTTCAGACCCGAATTGGCATTGTCAAACTTCACCACGTCCTTCTCTGCATTGTAAGGACCGGTCGGGTTCAGAGCTTCTGCCGGAGCGTAAGTCATGACCTCGCTGCCTGCAATCACATACTGAATATCCGTATAGTTTTCATGTGCCTCGTAAGCAGCCTGCTCCCACGGAATGGTAGTATAAGCTACAACGTTGGCATACACGTTCCTGCCGTCAATCTCGTACTTGCCTTCTGCAAGGTTCTCCAGGTCCTGGCTCTTCAGCCACTCCACGGCTTTCGCATAGCGGTCACCGATTCCCAGAGTTTTGTAAAAATCAAGGTTCTTCGCATGATCAAAAATCATCGTCTTTGTTCCTCCTGGTTCTGATTACAAAATATTTTAGCGCAGTTCCGTAGTCGGAATGGTATCCATATCATCGAATGCCTGGTTCTCGCCGCCCATAGCCCAGATAAAGGTATAGTTGCTGGTACCTGCACCGGAGTGAATACTCCAGGACGGGCTGATCACAGCCTGCTCATTCTGCATTACGATATGACGGGTTTCATTGCCCTCGCCCATCATGTGAAATACCACGTTGTTCTCCGGAATCTCAAAGTACATATAAATCTCCATGCGTCTCTCATGTGTGTGGGACGGCATGGTATTCCATACGCTACCCGGATCCAGAACGGTCATACCCATGGAAAGCTGGCAGGTCTCCAGCACATCCGGATGAATAAACTGGTTGATGACACGCTTGTTGGATGTCTCCAGAGCTCCGATGGATCTCTTTGCTGCTTTCTCGATCGGAATAAAAGTCGTCTTGCATGCCTTGTGCGCCGGCGCACTCACCATGTAAAATTTCGCCGGATTCTGTGCATCATCGCTGGCAAACGTAACTTCCTTTGTGCCCTTGGTAATGTACAGACAGTCCTTATAGCCCATTTTGAAGGTCTCACCGTCCGCAACAATCGTGCCGGCTCCTCCGATATTGAAGATACCGATCTCTCTTCTCTCCAGGAAATACTGCGTGCCGAAATTCTTCCAGATATCGATGCCCTTGTCGATGGAAACTGTCTCCGTCGTCGGCATGCAGCCCAGAGTCACCATACGGTCCACATGAGAATATACGGCTACTACTTCATTGGCAACATACAGATTCTCAATCAGGAACTCCTTGCGGGTTTCTTCTGTAGTGTAGCGTTTGAAATCTCTCTGATTTGCAGAATAACGAATATCCATTTCAAATGTCCTCCATACTTTTCTATGTTTGCTTGTTTTTGACAAGACTGACGCAGTCTCACCTATTTTCTATTATAGTAATATTCCGGAAATATGCAATAGAACAAACTGCCCAAAAAACACATGGTTACTATTCACAGTCGATTTGCAGACACGATAAATAGAGCGGAGCTATAACGCCGCTCTTCACTCGATATTCTGATGTATATTCAGGAAGGTGATGCAGAGAAGATTTCAGCAACCGTATAAGGGTTCCCTTCGCATAAA
>JALFHZ010000180.1 GCA_022776445.1 Lachnospiraceae bacterium | reverse complement strand
CCTTTCCAGGGGTGTCCCTTCAGCCTCTTGGGTACTTCTGCATAAAGTACCGATGCCTGAACATCAGTTGTTTATGAAAGTCATCATAACAGGCAGCTGCCTGTCTAGCGGAGAGGGTGGGATTCGAACCCACGCGCCCTTGCGGACAAACGGTTTTCAAGACCGCCTCGTTATGACCACTTCGATACCTCTCCTCAAACGTGCTTTGCTATTATACAATGCTTAGCGATGTTTGTCAAGAGTTTTTTGTTTTTTCTTTGTCGTTCTTTGAAACATTCTGTTCCATTTCCTCAGCGCGACTTGATTAGTCTATCACTATTACAAGATTCTGTCAAGTATGTTTTTACATTTTTTTGACATTTTTTTATTTTCTTTTTAAGCCGAATGATACCGGATGTTTTTCCGGCATCAGGTACCATTCGGTACTTGAAAACGAAATTACATTCAGGGCAGAATCACTGCGACAGCCGTAAGGACCGTCAGAAATATCACATTCCATTTTGTAAAGCAAAGCAGATAGGCACCTGTAGATGCCCCTGGTATTCTGACATAAAACTTATATGAAATCAGACTGGCCAATGATGCAATCAGCGTGCCCAGCCCCCCGATGTTGGTTCCATACAGAAGCGCTTTTGCCTGATCAGTAAATCCCGACAGCAAAACGGCCGCCGGAACATTGCTGATTACCTGGCTTGCTGCAATCGCCGTCACCAGTTCCCGGTCGGTGATGATTCGGTTCAAAAGCTGACGTACGCCGTCCAGCCGCTGCATATTTCCGATGAACACGAAAAAGCAGACAAAGGTAGCAAGCAGCGCATAGTCCGGCTCTTTCCATGCGGCACGATCAAAGCACAGAACTGCCCCAGCAACCATCAGAAAAAGTATCTGGTAAGGCAAAACCTTTGCCACTGTCATCATATTCAGGCAGAACAGCACCGTATAAAGCCAGCCCGCCCGATCAAACACAAATCCACGCTTCACCGGCTGTATCTCAAGAGGAATCCGTTTCCCATTCCCTGCTGTCAAAATCAGCAGCAGCATGAAAAAGGATATCACAGTCAAAGGCATCATGGTCTTCAGGAATTCTCCCATTCCCATTCCCGTCAGAGTATACAGATAAAGGTTCTGCGGATTTCCGACCGGAGTCAGCATACTGCCCAGATTTGCCGCAACAGTCTGCAGAACAACCACGGGGATGATCCGTTTTTCCTGTCCGGTCATCTGAAGCAGGGATATCGAAAACGGAACGAATGTAAGCAACGCCACATCATTGGTGATCAGCATACTGGTAAAAAAGCAGAGAAATACCAATACCAGTTCCAGACTGCGGGCAGTTTTCGCCTTTCCGGTCATCCAGCTTCCCATGAAGGCAAAAAATCCGATTTTTCGAAATCCCGCTACTACTATCATCATGCAAAACAAAAGCACCAGCACTTTAAAATCCAGATAGCTCAGATACTGTGCATCCGGAGGAATCAGAATCATGGAACCCAGGGCCAGAATGGCCGCAACAGAAAGCACCGTCTCCTGTTTTAAAAATGTCAAAACCTTCCGCACCATCACACCTGTATCTCCGTTTCCTGCTTCGCCGATGCCTCCCGCAGTTTTTCTCTTCTGCTGAGCAGAGCCTCTGCCAGTACGATATCCTCCGGAGTCGTCACTTTCAGATTTTCATAGCTTCCTTCTATCAGCTTCACCTTATCCTCTGTGATGCTCTCCAGCACCATAGCATCATCTGTGATGCCAGCCTGAAGTTTCTCATCTGCCATCATCACATCATAGGCTCCCCGGATCAACGGGTACGAAAATGCCTGCGGTGTCTGAATCTGCCAGAGACGTGACCGCTCCGGGGTTGCCGCAGCGAAGCCTTGTTCGTCCGCCACTTTGATCGTATCCTTCACCGGCACCGCTGCAACGCACGCTCGATAATGGATCGCCCCCTCAATGGAACGGCGTATGATTTCTTCCGAAACCAACGGCCGCGCTCCATCATGAATCAGCACATAATCACAATCGGGCATCGCCTTCAGCCCTTCATATACGGAATGGTACCGTTCCTTTCCTCCTGCAACCACCGCGGTTACTCCGGCAATCCCATATGCATTCACAATTTCCCGTTTTACATATGTTTCTTCTCCGACTCCGGTCACAAGAACAATTTCATCTACCGCACTTCTATCAAATGCCTCCAGCGTATGCACAATCAGAGGTTTCCCCCGCAGCATCATATACTGCTTCTGCACACTGCTCTGCATCCGCTTTCCCTGTCCGCCTGCCAGTACGACTGCACCAATCTTATATCCGTGTCCATCTTTTGTATCATTCATTGCTATATCTCCGTCCTAACGCTCTCCCAGTTTCAGATTCGGAACCGCATTCAGATCCCATCCATGGCGGGTTCCTTTCAGATACTCATAATACGCTGCCGCTCCAATCATCACGGCATTATCCGTACAGAAAATCGGTGACGGATGATAGAAATGAATCCCCTCCCGCTCACACGCTTCCTGCATAGCTGCGCGAAGGGCCGAGTTGGAAGCAACGCCCCCGGCAATCGCCAGCTTTTCATAACCGTATTCTTTTGCCGCCATCACAGCCCGGCTGACCAGCGCTTCTACAACCGCGTTCTGGAAGGATGCCACCAGATCCGGCACACAGATTTCCTCACCGGTCATCTTTGCCCGATTGATATAATTCAGAACAGCCGACTTCAGACCGCTGAAGCTGAAATCATAAGGAGCCCCCTCTACTTTAGCACGTGGGAATTCCATTGCATGCGGATTGCCCTCTTTCGCAGCTTTGTCTATTTTCGGTCCTCCCGGATAACCGAGGCCAACCGCCCTGGCCACTTTATCAAAAGCCTCACCGGCCGCGTCATCGCGCGTTCTTCCGATAATTTCGAACTCCCCATAATCCTTCACAATTACCAGATGGGTATGTCCTCCGGACACGATCAGGCACACAAACGGCGGCTCCAGATCCGGATGTTCAATATAATTGGCTGACACATGCCCTTCGATGTGATGCACTCCAACCAGAGGCTTTTTCGCTGCGTAGGCAATTGCCTTCGCTTCCGCCACTCCGACCAGAAGTGCACCAACCAGCCCCGGTCCATAAGTTACGCCAACAGCCGTAATATCATCCAGTGTTACGCCTGCATCATCCAGCGCCTGCGTAATCACTTGATTAATCTTCTCAATATGCTTGCGGGACGCAATCTCCGGCACTACACCGCCGAACTGGGTATGAAGTGCAATCTGAGAAGAGATCACATTGGATAATACCTCCCGGCCGTTTCTCACCACTGCGGCTGCGGTCTCATCACAGGAACTTTCAATGGCGAGAATCAAAACATCTTCCTTTTCTTTCTCCATCTTTCTATCCTCCCTGCAGCATTATTCTCCGTCAAATGTCAGCTCCAGCGTCCAGCCGTCTCTGGCCGCCTTTGTCCGCGGAAAAATCTTGCGTACTTTATCTATAAACTCTTCCGGATGAGTCAGGGAAGGGCTGTAATGCGTCAGCCACATTTCCCTGGGCTGCGCTTTCGCCCCCAGAGCTGCTGCTTCGTACATGGTCATGTGCTTATACTCCCGCGCCTTTGCTTCCTTTCCATCCTCTCCGTACATACCTTCGCAGATAAACAGATCCGCATCTTCGGCATACTCCGTGATCACCGGCACCGGACGGGTATCGGTACAATACACGACCTTTAACCCTCGGCGATCCGGCCCCAGCACCATATCCGGCGTATACGTGATACCATCCAGTTCCAGGATTTCCCCCTTCTGCAGGCGGCTCCATGCTTTCATGGGCACATTCTGTTCCTTTGCCCGCTCCACATCAAAACGGCCCGCTCTCGGAATCGAAATGGCATATCCATAACATTCCACATTGTGGTGGACACGATATGCATCAATCACATACGGTCCGAGCTTCAGCTGCTGCCGGTTTTCCTCCAGTTCGATAAAACGAAGCGGAAACGGAAGCTCCGGCGCAATGCAGCGCAGCGCAGTAACCACCCGTTCC
>JALFHZ010000174.1 GCA_022776445.1 Lachnospiraceae bacterium | reverse complement strand
CAGAAAAGCCCCGACCTTCGAAGAGCAGGCAACGACCACAGAGATGCTGGAGACCGGTATCAAGGTCGTAGACCTTCTCTGCCCGTATCAGAAGGGTGGTAAGATCGGCCTGTTCGGTGGTGCAGGTGTAGGTAAGACCGTGCTGATTCAGGAGCTGATTCGTAATATCGCTACCGAGCACGGTGGTTATTCCGTATTTACCGGTGTAGGCGAGCGTACCCGTGAAGGTAATGACCTTTACTATGAGATGACCGAGTCCGGCGTTATCAGCAAGACTACGATGGTATTCGGCCAGATGAATGAGCCGCCGGGAGCACGTATGCGTGTCGGCCTGACCGGTCTGACAATGGCAGAGTACTTCCGTGATAAGGGCGGCAAGGACGTATTGCTGTTCATTGATAATATTTTCCGTTTCACGCAGGCAGGTTCCGAGGTATCCGCACTGCTTGGACGTATGCCTTCCGCAGTAGGTTATCAGCCTACTCTGCAGACCGAGATGGGTGCACTGCAGGAGCGTATTACTTCTACGAAGAACGGTTCTATTACTTCTGTACAGGCAGTTTATGTGCCGGCAGATGACCTGACAGACCCGGCTCCGGCAAACACGTTCGCACATCTGGATGCTACCACCGTATTGGATCGTGGTATTGCGGCAATCGGTATTTATCCGGCAGTAGATCCGCTGGCTTCTACTTCCCGTATTCTGGATCCACGTATCGTAGGTGAAGAACATTATGCAGTAGCCCGCGGTGTACAGGAAGTACTTCAGAAGTATAAAGAACTGCAGGATATCATTGCCATGTTAGGTATGGATGAGCTTTCTGAGGAAGATAAGCTGACCGTATCCCGTGCAAGAAAGATTCAGAGATTCCTGTCTCAGCCGTTCTTCGTTGCAGAGCAGTTTACCGGACGTGTAGGCCGCTATGTACCGATCAGCGATACGATTCAGGGCTTTAAGGAGATTCTGGAAGGAAAGCATGATGATATTCCGGAGCAGTATTTCATGAATGCAGGTAGTATCGATGACGTTCTTGCCCAGGTGAAATAGGGGGGACGTCTATGGCTGATGTAATGAAATTAAAAGTGATCACTCCGGAGGAGCAGTTCTATGAGGGCGATGTGTCCATGGTAGAGCTGACGACGACGGAAGGTGATATCGGTGTTTATCCGGAGCATATTCCGCTGACAGCTGTGGTTGCACCTGGTATCCTGAAGATCCACGAGGGTTCCGAAGTGAAGGAAGCTGCGCTGATGTCCGGATTTATCACGATTCTGCCGGATGTAGTGACGATCCTGGCAGAGATTGTGGAATGGCCGGATGAGATTGACTTTGACCGTGCGGAGCAGGCGAAAGCACGTGCGGAGAAGCGTCTGGCGGAACAAAGATCAGACATTGACGTGCCTCGTGCGGAGATGGCGCTTAAGAGAGCTCTGATCAGACTGGAAATGAAACATTAATTTAGATATCTAAAAAATAAGGCTGACGGTTTTGATGATTGATTTCATCGGCAGAACCGTCAGCTTTTGTATATGATAAAATTCAGAATAGCGGCATACCCTGGAATATGTTATGATAAAGGACGTGGAAAGAGGTGTGTGTAATGAAGAACAATATCCGCTTTGGGACTGCGGGGATTATCCTGCTTGCAGCCGCGTTTATCATTCAGATGTGTGCCAGAACGACTGCTGGTTTTGCAACCTGGTATGCTCATCATATCTACCCGATTCTGGTAAGGGTGATTGGAAGAGTCAGTGCACTGCTGCCTTTTTCAGTCGTGGAACTGGGGTTATATCTGCTGATTGGAGGTGGTCTTATTTATGCGGTAAAGAACCGCAGGACACCGGTGAACGTGTGCAGCAGGGCGTTTTTTCTTTGCGGAATATTGTTGTTTTCCTATACGTGCTGCTGTGGGATCAATTACTATGCGGCTCCGTTTTCTTCTTATGCCGGGCTGCAGACGGGATTATATACCACGGGGGAACTGAAGGAGTTGTGCAGCTGGCTTTTGGAACAGGTGAATGCATCCGTTTCGGAGGAGCATTATGCGGAACGTAAGAGAGAATGGAAAACAGAGGGTGTACGCGCCATGAAGAAAGCAGGGGAAGAATTTGACTGTCTGAGCGGTTATTATCCGGTGCCGAAGGAAGTGACCTGCTCGTATATCCTGTCGGTACAGCAGCTTTGCGGAATATATTCTCCGTTCACGATAGAGGCAAATTTTAACGGGGATATGCCGGATTACAATATTCCGCATACCATTTGCCATGAGCTGTCCCATCTGAAAGGGTTTATGCGGGAGGATGAGGCGAATTTTATCGGTTATCTGGCATGCATTAGTTCAGACTGTCCTGCTTTTCGATACAGTGGATATCTGACCGGCTGGGTATATGCGGGCAATGCTCTGGCGCGTGCGGATATCGATATTTATATGGAGCTTCGCCAGAAACTGGATCCCAGGGCGGAAGAGGATTTGCAGGAAAATAATGCATTCTGGGGTCGATATGAAGGGAAAGTGGCAGAAGTATCGAACCAGTGGAATGATACCTATCTGAAAATGAATGATCAGGAGGATGGGGTGAAGAGCTATGGGCGCATGGTGGACCTGATGCTGGCGTATAGAAAAAATACGAAATAGAAAAGAATGGGGAGACATTTTGTTAAGAGATGATCTTCTCATTTTTGCATTTTGAAGCGGAATACTTTGTTTTCTGAATGGAAAACCTAAGATTCTGAGTAATTGCGGCAACCATATTGACAAGCAGTGGACGCACGGATAAAATGATGAAAACATTCAAGGGAAGGAAAAATAAATAAAATCATTCATGATTGAAATGTGGAAGTGGTGGTGAGAAGCGGATATGGTGATGCAGCAGGATGATCTGAAGAACAGAATAATAGAAATGTCCGGAAGATCAAAAGTATTTGATAAAATAGGCCGTTATATCATGGAACAGGAGCAGAAGATCCTGTTCATGACCGCCGAGCAGGTGGCACGTCAGGCTGATGTAAGTCAGGGAAGCGTGACACGTTTCTGCAATGAACTGGGGTTCGCCGGATACAGTGATTATATCCGGCATCTTCAGGAATCTCAGGTGAGAGATGTCAGTCCGACAGCCCCGGAGCGGCTGCGTTTTATGGAAAATCTGGATGAAGGCACGATCAAAATCATTTCCTCTGAGCACGATAATCTGGATCAGCTGTATCAGGTGGTTCAGACGAAGGAATACCATGAGATGGTAAGTGCCATTGCGGGTGCGGAGAAAATGATCCTTCTGTCAGCAAGAATCTCGGAAACACTATTGGAATATGTCGGATATATTCTGAATAAAATCCGTGATGACGTGACAATTGTCCGGGCGGAGAGCAGCCGATGGAATACACTTCCGCTGGACAATCCGGAGGGAACACTGATCCTCACGGTGGTATTTCCAAGATATCCAAATATTCTGATAAAAAAACTGAGAGAACTGAAGCAAAGTGGTTTTTCCATTATGGCTTTTACAGACAGTCCTCTGTCGCCGGTTCTCCCGCTTACAGACAATTCCATTATTGTTCCGTTGACAAAGGCGTCTATATTCGATGTATATAGTACGCCTGTTTTATTGTTTAATATTTTGCTGAAGGATGTGGCGTCGGAGGTGCCGAATCTGGAACTGCGTCTTCAGAGGATGGAAAAGATGGATGTCAGAAATCAGGTCTATTATCAGGCAGGCAGAAAAAGTGAGTATGAGGCAGGAAAGGAACTGGCGGATGAATGCGATTAATGGAAAGCGGTTGGAAACATGGCTGAAGGAACTGGCTCAGTTCGGATTGAATGAACAGGGAGGAATCGACCGCAGTATTGGTTCCCAGGCAGATCTGGATGCGAGAAATTATCTGAAAACATTATGGCAGGATATGAAGCTGGATATCCGTACGGATGGAATTGCCAATCTCTGGGCGACCTGCCCGGGGACGGAAGCCGGGTTAAAGCCGATTGCAGTCGGTTCTCATCATGATGCCGTGCCAAACGGAGGAAAGTTTGATGGAGCAATGGGGGTGCTGATGGCGACAGAAGTACTGAAGACCATGCAGGAATCCGGAATCCGGCTGCGTCACCCATATACGGTAGTTTCTTTTACAGCGGAGGAACCGAATCCATTTAATCTTTCCACGATGGGAAGCCGGAGTATTACCGGAAAAATCACGCAGGAAATGCTTCGGCAGGCAAAGAATGAGGAAGGAAGAAAGCTGGAAGATGCGATACGGTGTGCGGGCGGCGATATCGCACGGCTGCCGGGAAACTGTCTGAAACCGGGAGATCTGGATGCGTTTATTGAATGTCATATTGAGCAGGGAAGAAATCTGTATGACCGGAACCTCTCGGTGGCTGTGGTATCGCGGATTACCGGAATTTACCGGGAAATCATCACGGTTACCGGCGAGGCAAATCATGCCGGAACCACGATTATGGCAAACAGACATGATGCGCAGCTTGGCGCATGTGAGCTGTCGCTGATACTGGAAGATGTAGTAAAACGGGTAAACCGCAGGGATGTGGTTGCGACGGTAGGTAAAATGAACGTGTATCCTAATTCCGCCAATATTATCTCCGGTCATGTGGAGCTGATCATGGAGGTCCGGACGCCGGATCGGAAGATTCTGGACAACATTCTGAAGGAATTCCAGATGCGTCTGAAGGAAGTGGAAACACGGCGCGGAGTGTATTTTGAACGAAAGGTCAATCTGGATCAGGCCGAAGTGGTTATGGATGATCAGGTGAAACAGGCATTGGCTGCAGGATGCAGCATGGTTCAGCCGGAGCCGGCTGAACTGGTCAGTATGGCGGGGCATGATGCGGTGCACATGTCACACATCGGCAAAACGGGAATGCTGTTTGTGCAGAGTGTGGACGGAATCAGTCACAGCAACCGGGAATTTACACGGATGGAGGATATTGAGAAAGCAGCCAATGCACTGCTGCAGGCAGTGCTCCGACTGGATCAGGAATCAGGAAAGAAGGAAATACAGGAATGAAACAGATATGGAAGCCAAAGCTGGTCTATACACAGGGAAAATTTTTGGAGCATCAGGGGATACTGACGGAGGATGGTATAATCCGAAGGATTGCCGGAGCCGATGAATTACAGCAGGATCATCCGGATGCAGCGGTTACGGAATGGGAGAATATGGCAATGCTTCCCGGAACGGTGAATGTGCATAATCACTGTTTTCAGAGTCTGCTTCGGGGACTTGCCACAGACCGTCCGTTTCTGGAATGGAGGGATGAGGCACTGTATAAATTTTCACCGATTCTGAGTACGGAGGATCTTTATAAGGGCGCGTTATTTGCATTTGGAGAAATGATGAAATATGGTGTGACAACGGTCTCAGATTTCTTTTATGTACATAATGACGGTATGGCAGGGGATGAGGCGATCATCCGGGCAGCGAAGGATCTGGGTATCCGCCTGGTTCTGGCAAGAACCATGTATGACTGGGACGGAGCTCCTGCCGGATATGTGGAAAGTGTTGAGGAAGCAGTGGAACATACCCGGGAACTGATGGGACGCTACAACGGAACCGGCGGTATGATCCAGGTGGTGCCGGCTCCGCACAGCCTTCATGCCGCATCCCTCAGAATGATAGAAGCCGGATACAGACTGGCAGAAGAATTTGGAACCAAGTTTCATATTCATGTGGCGGAAGAGATGTTTGAGGTACGCGATGTGATGAAAGAGCATCATATGCGTCCGATGGAGCTGTTCAGACATATGGGCGTTCTGGATGAGCGTATGGCGGCTGTACATTGTGTATGGCTGGACGAGCATGAAAAAGAACTGATGTCGGAAGCCAGGGCAAGCCTTTGTTACTGCCCGGGCAGCAATATGTTTCTGGCAGATGGAGTTACAGATATTCCGAAGCTGATGAAAGGAGGCGTGACGATCGGACTGGGATCAGACGGAGCATGCAGCAATAACCGGATCAGTATTTTTGAGGAGATGCGTATGGCAGCCCTTCTTCAGAAGGTTCATCACCTGGATGCACTCTGTGTGACAGCAGCGGATGCCCTTCGTATGGGAACCGAATGGGGAGGCAGGCTTCTGGATCTTCCGATCGGAAAAATAGAAGAAGGATATCAGGCAGATTTCGTCGGCGTGGATCTGGAGAACATCTCCCTGCAGCCGTTGTACCGGAATTATGAGCAGCTTCTCTACAACGTCGTTTATTCGATGCAGCCGGAAGCGGTCAGACGAGTTGTTGTGAATGGGAAGGTTACGGTCTCGGATGGAAAGATCCTGACGGTTTCAGAGACAGAGATTGTGAGAAAGGTTCGCGAGGTGATGGACCGGTTTCAGAAAAACAGATGATTTTGTGCAAAGAAGCACATCTGGGGGATAACCAGGTGTGCTTTTTTCAATAGCAACTGACAATCAGCAAGGAAAAGGAGAAAAGTTATGAAAAAGAGTATGGCAGTAATGATGGCAGCAGTAATGGCAATTAGTATGGCAGGATGTTCCTCCCAATCGGCAGAAACAACCGCAGCATCGGCAGAGACAACTGCCGCAGCGGCGGAAACGACTGCGGCAGCAGCGACAACGGCAGCCGAGACCGCTGCAAAAGAGGCGGAAGCACCTGCAGAGGATAAAGGCGTGCTGAAGGTTGGTTCCGACTGTACGTTTGCACCGTTTGAATATGAGGAAAACGGAAGCTATACCGGTTTCGATATTGACCTGATGGAGGCAATGGCAAAGGAGATGGGATATAGTGACGTTGAGTTTGTCAATACAGAGTTTAAGGGCCTGATTCCGGGATTGACAGCAGGCAAGTTTGATGTGATTGCATCTGCCATGTATATGACCGACGAGAGAAAAGAAACCATTGATTTTTCAGATTCCTACTTCCCGGGCGGCTTGTGCATCATGGTTCAGAATGACAATACCGATATTACAGGGCCGGATTCGCTGAGTGGCAAGCGCGTGGCTGTACAGGTGGGTACCAAATCTGTGACGTATCTGGAAGAAAATTATCCGGATGTGGAACGTGTGGAAGTGGAGCAGAACGCAGAGATGTTCCTGCAGCTTGAGACCGGAAAGGTTGACGCAGTGGTAACCGGGCGTCCGGCAGCCATGGTTTATGCAAAAGAATCCGGAAAGGTAAAAGTACTGGATGAAGGTTTGACGGAAGAACTGTACGGCTGGGGTGTCAGAAAGGGTGAGACCGAGTTGGTGGATAGTCTGAACACCGCGTTGGCAGCATTGAAGGAAAACGGTACGTACGATGAAATCAAAGCAAAATATTTTGAGTAAGGAACAGAAAAACAGATAACGGGTGATGGAGGTAGAACGGTGACATTGGATTTTTCGGTGATTTTTAAAGGCAATACGCTGGAACTTTTGTTAAAAGGACTTTTGAATACCGTGTTTTATTCGGCAACCGGATTTTTGCTGGCGCTGTCAGTCGGAATCATCATTGCATTCGGGCAGATGTCCCGGCACAGGGTCGTGCAGGTGGCGGCTCCGGCCTATCTTTCCTGGTTCCGTTCTACTCCGTTGCTGGTCCAGCTTGTTCTGGTATATTACGGGCTGCCTTTGGCTTTCCATATTGAGACGGAGGCATGGATCTGCGGAATCATCGGACTTGGAATGTACAGCGGAGCATATGTTTCCGCTGTTATCCGCGGTGCTATTGTTTCTATTGATAAGGGTCAGATGGAGGCTGGGCGCTGCCTGGGATATTCTTACTGGCAGACCATGGTGAAGATTATTCTGCCGCAGGCAATCAAGCGGACCGTAGCTCCGCTGACCAATGAGTTTATTTCTCTGACGAAAAACTCAGCAATGCTTTCTACGATTACGGTGACGGAACTGTTTCGGCAGACAAACACAATCATTGCCAAGAATTTTAAAACTCTGGAGCTGTATCTGACAGCGGCCGTACTGTATTATATTTTGAATAACGTGATGGGATTGATTGGCAGTTTCTGCGAGCGCAAACTGAAGACAGGGGAGGAATTATCATGATTGATATTGTTGGACTGAATAAATATTTTGGAGATCATCATGTTTTAAAAGATGTAAATCTGAATATCGGTGACGGAGAAGTGGTGGTCATTATTGGTCCGTCCGGCTCCGGCAAAAGTACCCTGCTGCGCTGTATCAATTATCTGGAAGAATATCAGGAAGGTTATGTGTCGATTGCCGGGGAAAATATCGGACGGAGAATGGTGAACGGCAAATCCGTCCGAATGTCAGAGCGTGCCCTGAACCGGATGCGCCAGAAGGTGGGCATGGTCTTTCAGAGCTTCAACCTGTTTTTTAATAAGTCGGTGGTGGAAAACATCATGATGGCACCTGTGGATCTGAAAGGAATGAAGAAGGAAAAGGCGCACGAAAAGGCGCTGGAGCTGCTGGAAATGGTGGGACTTCGCGAAAAGGAGAATGTGAAACCGGCAAGCCTTTCCGGTGGTCAGAAGCAGCGGGTGGCGATTGCCAGAGCACTGGCAATGGAACCGGAGATTATGCTGTTTGATGAGCCGACATCTGCTCTGGACCCGGAGATGGTCGGAGAAGTTCTGAAGGTTATGAAAGAGTTGGCAGCAGGCGGCATGACGATGGTCATTGTGACGCACGAAATGAATTTTGCGCGCACTATTGCAGATAAAATTGTGGTGCTGGAAGATGGAAAAATTATTGAGACCGGCAGTCCGGAGGAGGTATTTGAACATCCGAAGCAGGAGCGTACAAGAAGTTTTGTAAACATGGTGTATAACCGGGATGCGGTTTAAGAATATGAGTAGAAAAGAGAGTAGAGAATGAGAGTGAACATTGTACGCAGAGAGAATTATCAGATGACACGCTGGTCGGGTGGAACGACCAGTCAGGTAATGATCTGGCCGGAAACTGCAGACTTTCCATCCGGAAAATTTATCTGGAGAATCAGCCTGGCAACTTTGGAGGTTGAAACTTCTGTATTTACTCCATTTCCGGGTTTTCATAGAATTTTATATCTTTTGAGCGGAATTTCCCGGCTGACGTTTCGGGGGATTCCGGGGATCGTGGAGCAGACTGCTGCACTGTGCCCGGGAGAACAGGTTCGTTTTGACGGGAACTGGGAGACCGGGAGCAGCGGTCGGGCTTCTGATCTGAATCTGATTATGAGACAGGGAGTCTGCGGGGGGATACGAACCCTGAAAGTTGGCGCAGGGCAGGAAACCAGGTGGAAACGACCGATCCTGTATGCGGGACCGGACAGCCGGTGCGCGTATCTTTTGTATGTGCGGAGTGGAGCTTTGCAGGTGAATGGATGCAGAGCAGTCAGCGGAGATTCTGTTTTTATACTGGCGGAAGGTGAAGCAGAATGTCTGGAACTGGTAATTCAGGCAATGGAAGAGTCGTGTGCACTGGCAGAATGTACGGTATGCTGGCAGGAGCCTCAGGAGGGAGAATGAAGTGGAGACAGGTCAAAGTTGTATTGTCCATGTACTGAGTTATATTTTTGCGTTGTACCAGCTGCATCTTTTATAAAAGGTTTTAAATGAAACAGTAGCAAAGAATGCCAAAATAAGTTATAATAAAACCTGATAGAAACAATTCTGCGAGGGGAACATCTGCATTTTCAGCAGGAATTGATTAATAACTTAAGGGGGCTGAAACATGGACAAAGTACTTTATGACTTAATGGACTGGGCAGGCATTGAAGAACTGGTATATTCGGAAGCGGCGAATCCGGAGCGTCTGCTGGGCGCGCACCTGGTTGAGGAAGGGCTTCTGATTCAGGCTTTGATACCTTCTGCAGCAGAAATCAGCGTGAAACTGACGAAGAGCGGGCGCAAGTATCCGATGGAGAAGCAGGATGACGCAGGTTTCTTTGCGGTACTCGTTCCTCGTAAGACGATGGCAGATTATACGCTGCTTGTGACTTATGATGGAGGTTCGGAGGAAGAGCTGCAGGATCCGTATACATTTCCGTGCCAGTATACCGAGTCTGATCTGAAGAAGTTCGAGGCCGGTATCCATTATGAGATTTACAAGAAGATGGGCGCACATCCGATGACCAT
>JALFHZ010000152.1 GCA_022776445.1 Lachnospiraceae bacterium | reverse complement strand
CCGGCGGACCAGTCAAAATTGGAATCCACAACACCCCATTCTTCCGCTGCCATTGCGCAGAACAGAATGGTGTTGTTCGGTTGGAAATCACTGTCAATCAGTGCTTTGGCGATGGAAAGCATCATGGAGACAGCCGTGTTGTCATCCTGAAAACCGTTGAAGTAGGAGTCATAATGGGCGGAAAGCATCACCATTCGGTCCGGATGTCTGCCCGGGATGCAGCCGGTGATATTGTAGGTGGTGCAGTTACGTGTCACACGGGTGTGGGCATCCAGTGAGACGGTCATCTCGCCCTGCTCATTCAGACATGCTTTCAGCCGTTCCGCGTCCTGACGGGATATGGAAAATGCAGGTGCATCTTCCGGTCCTGCAATGTCCTGAGCGTTCAATGCTTCGTCGTCAAACTCACCATAGCCGCCGCACTGAGCGGCAATCAAAGCCCGTGCTCCTTTTAAATGCGCCTGGTAGACCGGGTAATTGATCCACCATTCATCACGCTGATTGATATCCACCAGCACCAGCTTGCCGGTCACATCTTTTCCTTCATAATCTTTTTCTGTGCCTTTTCCCAGATAAATCAGCGGGCAGAGCTCGGCGCCGTCTGTGACGAGTGTTGTCTGATAAGCACCCAGCTGAACGGAAGCCTTTGTTCCGCTGCGCTCAGTGAAGGAGAGTACGGCCTTCCGGAATTCCCAGCCGTCTACGGTGACGGCATCCTTGGTTACCCGGGAGAGACCGATGCGCTCCATCTCGGCTTTCAGCATTTCTCCGGTTTCGAATTCGGCCTTTGACCCGGCGGGCCGGTAGCCCAGCACCGGATTGGAGCGGAATTCTTCCATCCGTTTGGCCAGACGGTATGAATAATCTATGTCAATGTTCTGTATGATTGTCTCCTGTAATGTCAAATGCAGCACCTCCTGTATGGATTGAAAAAGCTTCTGGAATTCGGCTACATTATAGCACGCAGAAAGAAATTGTCAATAAGGATGCATTGTGGTAAAATAGATAAACTTATGAGGGAGAAATCCCGGAAGGAAAGGACTAAGATCAGAGACGATGAAAGAGAAAAAACAATCTGTGAATCTGACAGATATGAAAGTGGTGTTGCTTCTGGCAGGTCTCTGCTGCTTTCTGTGGGGCAGTGCAACACCGGCAATCAAGACCGGCTACCGTCTGTTTGGCATTGATTCTGCGGATACGTATTCCATTATTCTGTTTGCGGGAGTGCGGTTCCTGCTGGCAGGATTTCTGGTGATCCTGTTTCACAGCATGACAGAGAAGCGATGGGTGATGCCGCCGAAGGGGGCCGGATGGAAGATTGTGAAGCTGAGTCTGGCACAGACCGTACTGCAGTATTATTTCTTTTATGTGGGACTGGCGCATGCCACGGGCGTACATGGCGCGATTATCACCGGAAGCGGTGTATTTATCTCGATTCTGTTTGCCAGTCTGGTGTTTCGGTACGAGAAGCTGACCGGAAGGAAGATAGCCGGATGTATTTTGGGATTTGTCGGAATTGTTGTGATGAATCTGGCGGGTGCCGGTTCGGAGAATCTGTTTGAGGTGTCCATAACGGGAGAGGGATTTGTGTTGCTTGCACAGGTGTTTTATGCAATTTCCGGTGCGCTGGTCAAGCAGTATGCAAAAGACTGCGATGTCGTGACCTTGAGCGGATATCAGTTCATGGCAGGGGGATGTATCCTGATTCTGATCGGCGCTGTGTGCGGCGGTTCCATTGCCGGAAGCAGCAGTGACCATGTACTGGCAGCCGCAGTAATGCCCGGTATCCTGCTTCTTTATCTGGCACTGATTTCAGCCGTGGCATACACGCTCTGGGGGATTCTTCTGAAGTATAATCCGGTGAGCCGTGTGGCGATATTCGGATTCATGAATCCGATGTTCGGGGTGCTGCTGTCAGCCATTTTCCTGGGCGAGAGCGGACAGGCACTGTCCTGGAATGCCCTTGCCGCGCTGGTTCTGGTGTGCCTGGGCATCTATGTGGTGAACGGCGCACCGTCAAAAAACGAGGCAGAATATAAGATGAACTGTAAAGGAGGACGCTTATGAATTATGCAACAATCAAGCAGGTCGATATTGCCAACGGTCCCGGGGTGCGGGTGTCTCTGTTTGTCAGCGGCTGTACCCATCACTGTGAAGGCTGTTTTAATGCGCAGGCCTGGGATTTCCACTATGGTGAGCCGTTCACGGAGCAGACACAAGAGCAGATTCTGGGATATCTGAATCATGATTATGTCACGGGGCTGACCCTCCTTGGTGGGGAACCCATGGAGCCGCAGAATCAGGAAGCAGTGTTGTCACTGGTTCGCAAGGTGCGTGAGCGTCTGCCGGAGAAGACGATCTGGTGCTATACCGGTTATGATTTTGAGAAGGATATTCTGGGAAGAATGATGAAGACATCCGAGGTCACCCGAATGCTGGTTCCGCTGTTTGATGTGATGGTGGATGGCAGATTTGTTCAGGCGAAGCGGAATCTGAGGCTGAAATTCCGCGGCTCCGAGAATCAGCGGATTCTGGATGTGGCAAAATCGCTGGAGGCAGAGCATGCCGTATGGTGTGAAGGTTTTCTGTAAAACCTGTAAGATCTCGTAAGATTCCCGACAGAATCTTCCAAATAGTGTCAGAAACGCTAAGAGATTGGTAAAGTCTTGAAGCCCTGGAATATGCTAGAATGTTCTCATCAGCATAGAAAGGGGCGGTGAATCATGAGATTACGCAGAATATGGACAGGTTTGGTTATGTTGGCATTGAGCGCGGCGGTGTGCGCAGGATTCACCGTTGCAGAAGATGGATATGCGATGTATCGGGAAGCGGTTGCTTCCGTCAGCCTTTCGGACCGGATTCAGGAGATTCAGGCTAGAGAAGGATATACGGAGCTGGAAGATCTGCCGGAGACTTATCGGAATGCGGTGGTGTCGGTGGAAGACCATCGGTTCTATGAGCATATTGGAGTTGATTTTATCGCGATCGGACGGGCGATTGTAAGCGATATCCGCGCAGGCCGGTTTGTGGAGGGCGGAAGCACCATCACTCAGCAGCTGGCGAAGAACCTTTATTTCTCTCAGGAAAAGAAGATGGAGCGGAAAATCGCAGAAGTTTTCCTGGCATTTGATCTGGAACGGAATTACAGCAAGGACGAGATCCTGGAGCTGTACGTCAACAGCATTTATTTTGGAGACGGCTATGATAATGTCGGACAGGCCAGTGTCGGTTATTTTAGAAAGAAACCTTCTGAGATGACAGAATATGAGAGCACTCTGCTTGCGGGGATTCCGAATGCACCTTCCCGGTATGCACCGACAAAGCATCCGGATCTGGCCCATCAGCGTCAGAAGCAGGTGCTTCGCAGAATGGAAGCCTGCGGTTACTACACACAGGAGGAAGCCGAGACGGTGGCTGCGCAGATGGTTGCCATGGCTCCGTAACCGCGCTATACTGGAATATATATCACTACTAAGGATTTTATGGAGGGTACGGTATGAATGAGATGATGGAATGGGTACGGTATTCCAACAGCATTGGATTTTCGTTTGAAGGACGGGCCAGAAGAAGGGAATACTGGTGGAACACGCTTTACTGGCAGTTGATTATCTGCGCCATTTCGTTTGCAGTGCAGGCTCTGTTTTTGGCGCTTCGTCTGGTTGGTGCAGAGGATTCCTCTGTTTACGCGATTCTGTATTCGGTGCTTAGCTGTGTGGCATCGATCGCCGGATTTGTGATCAGCATCTGGAAATTGCTTCCGATTACAGTCAGAAGATTTCATGACAGAGGATTAAGCGGCTGGATCTATCTGGCGTGTGTGGTCGGCTCCTGCTGCTGCGGAATTGGTTCGATCGTGGGTCTGGTGCTTTGCTGTCTCGATTCGCAGCCGGGAACCAACCAGTATGGGCCGAATCCAAAGGAAGCAGTCATAAACTTTTTCAAATTAGCGTAGTCATAAACTTTTTCAAATTAGCGTATTGACAGTTTGACGCGACAGAGTTAGAATGAAAAAACAAACCGGTGAGCAAGAGAAGTAAGCATGATCGGGTGTATCCAGAGAGTCGCGGCAGGTGAGAAGCGGCAGCACAGATGATGGAGAATGGACTTGTGAGGGCGGCCTGAACGGTGATTTTTCCAAGTAGGAGCCGACGGGGTACCAACCCGTTATCAGAGTGCGCATATATGTATGTATGCAGTTGAGTGGTCGTGCAAACGTCAATCAGGGTGGTACCGCAGAAGTTGGATTACAGAGCTTTTGTCCCTTATTATTAGGGGATAAAGGCTCTTTTCTTTTATTTAAAATTCGAAGGGAGGGTGGTAGATGAATCAGGAAAATCGCATTGTTCGTCATACAATCTGTGACATTTGCTGTCCATCTTTTCACTGCGGAATTGATGCACACATAGAAAATGGTCATATCGTAAAAATAGAGGGCATGAAAGAGCATCCCGCCAGTCATGGGCGGATCTGTACCAAGGGGTTGATGAATCGGCAGTATATTTATCACGAAGACCGTCTGAAGACACCGATGCACCGAGTGGGACCGCGGGGAAGCGGAGTATTTGAGCCAATTACCTGGGAGGAAGCGTATGGGGAAATTTCAGAGAAACTGCTGCAGCTTCGCGAAGAATATGGACCGGAATCGGTGATGTTTTATTCCGGTTATTCGAAATGGTACCGGCCATTTCTGCACCGGTTGGCCAATCGGTTCGGGACACCGAATTTTGGGACAGAATCCAGCAACTGTATGTTTTCTACATTTTTGAATTGGCTGGTGACAACGGGGAGCGAGATGTGCCGCAGTGATGTGGCAAATTCGGGTGTGTTTCTCGGGTGGGCCTTTAACCCGTATTATTCAAGAGATCTGGCGGCCGATGTGGTGGAGCGGAGAAAAGAGGAGGGCATGAAGGTCATTATCGTTGACCCGCGTATTACGCCGGCATCGGAACGGCTGGCAGATATTCATTTGCGGCCGCGGGCTGGAACGGACGGAGCGTTGGCACTGGGATTGGCTCATGTGCTGATTCGGGAACATCTGGTGGATGTGAACTATATTGAAAAGTATGTATACGGGTATGAAGCATACAAAGCATATGTAAGTTCCTTTACGCCGGAAAAGACAGAAAGTCTGACAGGAGTTCCGGCACAGCAGATCGTGGCAGCAGCACAGATGATTGGAACGAATCTTCCCATGTCTATTTGTGAAAGTGCGGCTCCCATTGCTCATCATGAAAATGGGTTTCAGAACTACCGGGCGATCATGGCATTGTCGGCAATCACGGGATGCTTTGACCGGGAAGGCGGACAGATCCCGGTGGAATTCAGCTATAATTTTCAGGCAGCGGGGCTGGATATTGACGAAGAAGCGTTTGTTGGCGGTATTGAGAAAAAGAAGTGTTCCGCTATCGGACATGAAAGATTTCCGCTCTGGGGTGACTTTATAGATGAGGCACAGACCAACGGGTTGATTCAGCAGTTGGAAAGCGGAGAACCTTATCCGATCAAAGCGGTGGTTGGATTTGGCGTGAATTATCGGATCGGACCAGATGATGAGCGGCTGAAGCAGGCACTTATGAAAACCGATCTGCTGGTCAATACCGAACTTTTTATGACAGATACCTGCCGTTTTTGTGATATTGTTTTGCCGATATGCAGTTCTTTTGAACGGAGTGAGCTGAAAGTATGGCCGGGAGGAAATATCTGGTATACCAAACCGGTGATCGAACCGCTGCATGAGTCAAAATCAGATGTTCAGGTCATCTGTGATCTGGCAAAGCACATGAACCTGAATGATCCGCTTTTAGCAGCGGGGCCGGAGATGTGTTACCGGGAATTGATCCATAAACTTCCGGTGACACTGGAAGAACTGAAAGCGGCAGATGGTCCGGTGAAGGTTCCGGCAAAGGAATATGTGCCGGGAACAAAAATTCGACAGGGACTTCATACAAAGAGCGGAAGATTTGAGCTGTATTCGCTGGCAATTGAGGCATATAAAAATCCGAATCTCGATCCGCTTCCAACGTACCGTGAACCGCGAAAGGAGCAGAAGGAAACATTTCGATTGTGTTCTGTTCCGAGACTTCCGGGGACTTTGCATTCCAGACTTTCGAGACTGGGCAGAAGTCAGGCACTTTATCCGGAGCCGATTGCAGAACTGCATCCGGATGACGGACAAAAGTTTGGACTTGCAGATGGAGACATTATTGAAATTTTTACTGAGCAGGCATCCATTACGATGAAAGTGAAGTATACGAGAAAGGCACAGCGCGGCAGCGTTTATACCTATCACGATTTTGCGCAGGCGGATGTGAACAGTCTTTTGAAAGCGGAACATACAGATCCTTATTCCGGATTCCCGGCATTTCGCAGTGCACAGGTGCAGATTCGAAAGAAGGTGATGGGATGACGGGATATGAAATCAAATTTCATTCAGAGCGATGTGTAGGATGTCAGGCATGCGTGGCAGCATGTATGGAAGAAAAAGATACCAGCCCGGAGGCAGGGGAGCAGCCGCTTTGCCGCATTTTGGAGCAGGAAAATGAAAATGGTCAGCATTTGCTTTCCTGGAGAAGGGAAAGCTGTCGACATTGCAGTAATCCGGCTTGTGTAAAGATTTGTCCGGCTGGAGGGTTTCAGAAAGAGGAAGAGACTGGATTTGTATTATATGATAAAACCAGTTGTATTGCCTGTGGGCAGTGCATGGAAGTGTGTGAAGAACATGCAATTTCCTTTGACCGGGAACAGGTGATTCAAAAATGCGATGGCTGCCGGGAACAGGTCCTGGAAGGAAGGGTGCCGGCATGCGTGAGCGTTTGTCCGTGGGGAGCACTGGAATTTATTAGGAATTAGGAGGAAAAATTATTATGAAAGCAAGCTTGGAATTTCGTTTTGGAATGTTAGGTAAACTGATGCCGATTTTAACTGCAATTGTAATTATTATCTGGGCAGCATGCAGTCAGTCAAATGTCAATGGTTATGTAGTTGCATTTTTTTGCGCTTTGGTTGTAGGTATTTTGTTTGCAAAAGATGACAAGGCTTATGGCGAAGCGATTGTTTACGGTTTGACAAAGCCGATGTTTGCGGTAATTACGCTGGCAGTTATTTTGGCGGCTGTTTCCGGTAAGTTGATCTCAGCAAGCGGAATGGTTCAAACTTTGGCTATATATGTCGTGAATGCAGGATTTACCGGAAAATTATTTGTGGCGGCTACCTTTTTAATTACCTGTCTGCTGGCATTTTCTACAGGAACTTCCGTAGGCACTTATTTTGTTGTGATTCCGATTCTGTTTCCGGTGGGGGTTATGGCCGGTGTAACTCCTGAATTTATGATTGGTGCCATCGTTTCCGGTGCCGCATTTGGTGATAATCTGGGACCGATTTCTGATACTACGATCGCATCTTCCGCAACTCAGAAGGCAGATTTGGGTCTGGTAGTAAAGACCCGTACCCGTTATTCCATTCCGGCAGCTCTGGGTGCTTTGATTTTATTCTTATTATTTGCAAAGACAACGGACGCAAATGTAGTGATGGAGTGGGGGGCTCAGGCCTCTGCGAAACCGGCCAGCCTGGTGATGCTGGTGGTTCCGGTCATTATCATTGTTTCCTGTCTGATGAAAAAACATCTGATCGCAGCATTATCTTACGGTATTATTGGCGGCGTAATCGCAGGAATGGCAGTTGGTATCTATACGTTATCAGATCTGATTGCATTTCCAGGTGGATTTTCTGTAAAAGGTTTGATCATTGATTCCATTACAGGTACCATTGGAACAATCGCAATGCTGATTGCGATCTTTGCACTGCTTGGAGTGATGGAACGCAGCGGTATCTTTGAGGATATTGGTTCTTTGCTGAATCGTTCTGCAAAAGGAAGACGCGGCACAGAGGCGACCATTGTGCTGGCAACAGGTATTTTGAGCATGCTGACCGGTGTTATCTCTGTGGCAATCGTGGCATTGGGCGATCTGGTATGTGAGATTGGTGAAAAGGCTGGCGTCGATGCTTACCGCAGGGCAAATCTGCTTGACTGTACTGGCTGCGTATTCTGCTTTTTAGCTCCGTGGACGGTACACAGCGTGATTCCTGCGCAGCAGTCTGCACAGTTTGGCGAGGCATTTGCTGTAGCACCGGCATCGGTACCTCTGGTAAATTATTATTCCATTTGTATGCTGGTGATTCTCGTATTTGCAATTGTGACCGGATACGGAACAGGGAAGAAAATTCACTCAAAACCTTGAAAAATCCACACATATGTGCTATGCTTAGCTACAGAAAATTGAATAGCGTCTTCAGGGCAGGGTGCGATTCCCTACCGGTGGTACAGCCCACGAGCCGCAAGGCATGATTCGGTGAAACTCCGAAGCCGACAGTACAGTCTGGATGAAAGAAGATGTTAAGCTGCAGGACGATCAGAACCTGTGAAATTGGCGTATTTGCTCTGGGATATAGTTGATATTCCAGAGCTTTTTTATTTCACATAGAACGTTTCATTGTATCCTGCGACCGCCCTGAACCTGTTGTTCGGGGCTTTTTGTTGCCGTAAGCATCAGAGAAAGCCGGAAAGTCAGGAGGTAGATGAATTTGAATGATTCAGAGTATATGCAGGAAGCGTTGAAGCTTGCAGAAAAGGGAAGGGGCTGGGTGTCACCGAATCCCATGGTGGGCGCTGTGATTGTGAAAAATGAGAAAATCATCGGGCAGGGGTATCATGAGCGGTATGGACAGCTGCATGCAGAGCGCAATGCACTGCTGTCCTGCACAGAGTCCCCGCGGGGAGCGACGCTGTATGTGACACTGGAACCCTGCTGCCATCACGGAAAACAGCCCCCCTGTGTCGATGCCATTCTGGAAGCGGGAATCAGTCGGGTTGTGGTCGGATCTTCGGATCCGAATCCGCTGGTTTGCGGAAAAGGGATTCGGATCCTTCGGGAACATGGGGTTTCAGTTACAGAGCATGTGCTGCAGGAAGCATGTGACCGGCTGAATCAGATATTTTTTCATTATATTCAGACGGGACGCCCGTATGTCATCATGAAATACGCCATGACCATGGACGGAAAGATTGCTGCCTATACCGGCGCATCCAAATGGATTACCGGGGAAATCGCCCGCAGCCATGTGCAGCAGCAGCGCCATCAGTGTACGGCTATCATGGCAGGGGTCGGCACGGTTCTGGCGGATGATCCTGCTCTGACCTGCCGTCTGCCGGAGGGGAAAAATCCCATCCGGATTATCTGCGATACCAGGCTGCGCACACCGCTTACGGCGCAGGTGATCGCGACCGCGGGACAGATTCCCACCATTCTCGCTACCTGCTGCACGGACCCTGATCGAAAGAAGCGGTATGAAGATCTGGGGTGTCAGGTGATGGCTGTTTCGGAAGCAGACGGACATGTCGATCTGAAGGTCCTAATGCAGCAGCTGGGCCGGCAGAACATCGACAGCATCCTTCTGGAAGGAGGGGGGACGCTGAACTGGTCGGCACTGGAAAGCGGAATTGTTCAGAAGGTGCAGACCTATCTTGCACCCAAGTTGTTTGGTGGAGCTTCGGCGAAAACTCCGGTGGAGGGAATCGGCGTGTCCGTACCGTCGGATGCGGTATTGTTGAAAAACAGTGTGATTACGAAACTGGGAGAGGATTTTCTGATTGAGAGTGAGGTGTGTGAGCATGTTTACCGGAATTGTTGAAGAGATCGGAACGATAGAAAATATCCGGAAAGGGCAGCATTCGGCGGTGCTGACAATCCGGGCGGATCGGATTCTGGAGGATATGAAAATCGGTGACAGCATCGCTGTCAACGGGGTCTGCCTGACGGTGACTTCTTTTTCTTCCTCAGTTTTTACGGCAGATGTCATGCATGAGACACTGAACCGGTCCTCTCTTGCACAGGCAGCCTGCGGCAGTCATGTGAATCTGGAACGTGCGATGGCTGCAAACGGAAGATTCGGCGGACATCTTGTAGCCGGACATGTGGACGGGGTCGGGACTATTTCCGATATCCGACGGGATGATACGGCAATCTGGTATACGGTAAAAGCCGATCCTTCAATTCTTAAATATATCATTGAAAAAGGATCAGTTGCCATTGACGGCATCAGTCTGACGGTTGCAGGAGTAGAAGCGGACCGCTTTTCCATCTCTGCGATTCCCCACACGGTGCAGGTGACGATTCTGGGAGAGCGAAGGAAGGGAGATCTGGTCAACCTGGAAAATGACATGATCGGGAAATATGTGGAGCGACTGCTGAAGCCGGTGGCCGAGCCATCCGGACGAAGCACGATAACAAGAGAATTTCTGACCCGGTACGGGTATTAAGGAGGATAGGATGAATCAATTTAATACGGTAGAAGAGGCATTAGAAGAATTGAGAAACGGAAAAATCATCCTGGTGACGGATGATCCGGATCGCGAAAATGAAGGCGATTTCATCTGTGCGGCAGAATTTGCAACGACAGCCAACATCAATTTCATGGCAACTTACGGAAAAGGCCTGATCTGTATGCCGATGTCGGAGGCGTATGTGAGAAAGCTGCAGATTCCGCAGATGGTGATGAACAACACGGACAATCATGAGACGGCATTTACAGTTTCCATAGACGCTGTCACCACGACTACCGGGATTTCCGCGGCAGAGCGATCCATCACGGCGATGCGGTGCGTGGCTGAGGATGCAAAGCCGGAGGATTTTCGACGTCCGGGCCATATGTTTCCGCTTCTGGCAAAGAAAAACGGTGTGCTGGAGCGCGACGGGCATACGGAAGCAACCGTGGATCTGTGCCGACTGGCCGGACTCAGGGAGTGCGGTCTCTGCTGTGAGATCATGCGGGAAGACGGGACGATGATGCGGACGGCGGAGCTGATGGAACTGGCAAAACAGTGGAATCTGAAGTTTATCACGATCCGGGATCTGCAGAATTACCGGAAATATCATGAAAAACTGGTGGATCGTGTGACTGTAACGAAGATGCCGACGAAGTACGGGGAGTTTACTGCATACGGATATGTGAACCGGCTGAACGGAGAGCATCATGTGGCTCTGGTCAAGGGAGAGATCGGAGACGGCAGGGATGTGCTCTGCCGCGTGCATTCCGAATGCCTGACCGGTGATACATTCGGTTCTCTGCGCTGTGACTGCGGGCAGCAGTTCGCCGCCGCCATGACGCAGATTGAAAAAGAGGGCCGCGGAATTTTGCTTTACATGCGTCAGGAAGGCCGCGGCATCGGTCTGATCAATAAACTGCGTGCCTATGAACTGCAGGAGCAGGGAATGGATACGCTGGAGGCCAATCTGGCACTTGGTTTTGCGGGAGATCAGCGTGAGTATTATATCGGATCTCAGATTTTGCGGGATCTGGGAGTAAAAAGCATGCGCCTGCTGACCAACAACCCGGATAAAATCTATCAGCTTTCCGAATTTGGCCTTGAGATCACGGAGCGGGTGCCGATTCAGATGGATGCAACAGCGCATGATCTGTTTTATTTGAAAACGAAACAGCAGCGCATGGGACACATTTTGCGTTATTAATGGCTGCAAAGAAAAATAATAAGAAGGAGAACAAAAAATATGAAGACATTTGAAGGAAAATTAATTGCAAAGGATATGAAGGTCGGAATCGTAGCAGCGCGTTTTAACGAGTTTATCACTGCGAAGCTGGTGAGCGGAGCTCTGGACGGACTGAAGCGCCATGATGTGGAAGAGGAGAATATCCATGTGGCATGGGTTCCGGGAGCTTTTGAGATTCCGCTGATTGCATCCAAGATGGCAAAAAGCGGCAAGTATGACGCGGTGATCTGTGTGGGAGCAGTGATCCGGGGAAATACCAGCCATTATGATTATGTCTGCAGTGAGGTCTCCAAGGGGATTGCTTCCGTTTCTCTGGCAAGTGATATTCCGGTGCTGTTCGGCGTGCTGACGACAGAGAATATTGAGCAGGCCATTGAGCGTGCAGGCACAAAGGCAGGCAATAAAGGATACGACTGTGCCCTGAGTGCGATTGAAATGGTGAATCTGATTCGGGAAATTGAGGGCTGAGCCCCTTGGAAATCTGGTGATATGTGGTATACTAATCCTAACAGACAAGGAGGGCTGTACTATGACACCAAAACAATTTATGGAGGAAGCCAGGACGCTTCAGGAAACGTTGGTATCCGACAGAAGGTATCTGCATGCGCATGCGGAGACGGGATTTGATTTAAAGGAAACGCTGGCATATGTAAAGAAGAAACTGCAGGACATGGGGTATGATCCGATTGAGTGCGGAAAGGCAGGTCTGACTGCGCTGGCCGGAGGAAAAAAAGCCGGGAAAGTATTTATGATCCGGGGAGACATGGATGCACTGCCTATTCAGGAAGAAGCCGATGTGGATTTCCGGGCAGAGAACGGAAACATGCATGCATGCGGACATGATTTTCATACGACTATGATGTTGGGGGCTGCAAAGCTGCTCAAGGAACACGAGGATGAAATCGAAGGAACCGTAAAACTCATGTTCCAGCCTGCGGAGGAAATCTTCGAAGGCTCTCGTGATATGATAGAAGCCGGTCTGCTTAAACATCCGGATGTAGACGCGGCTCTGATGATTCATGTGACGGCTGCTATGCCGCTTTCCGCAGGTACTGTCGTGGTTTCGGCACCTGGCGTCAGTGCTCCGGCTGCCGATTATTTTGAGATCCGGGTACAGGGAAAAGGCTGCCACGGCTCCATGCCGAATACAGGGGTTGATCCGCTGAATGCTGCCGCGCACATTCTGCTTGCACTGCAGGAGATCTCGGCAAGGGAACTGTCCATGGATGACCGCGCGGTGCTGACCGTAGGAACCATGCATGCAGGAGTGGCGGCCAATGTGATTCCGGACACGGTTGTGATGGGGGGAAGCATCCGCACCTATGACGAAGAGATCCGTTGCTTCATGAAAGAGCGAATGGAGCAGATTGCGGTATGTACCGCGCAGGCGTTCCGCGCGGAGGCAAAGGTGACCTTTGGAAGCGGATGTCCGACACTGAAGAATGATCAGGAGCTGTCCCTGTGCACGGAAAAATATGTCAAGGAGCTTCTGGAACCGGGTAAGGCATTTTCCGTTGCGGATCTGAATGCTTTGAGTGAGGGCAAGAAATCAACGAAATCAGCCGGTTCTGAAGATTTTGCATATGTCAGCCAGAAGGTGCCTGCCATCATGCTGGCTCTGGCGGCCGGTCAGCCGGAGAAGGGGTATATTTATCCGCAGCACCATCCGAAGGTTACATTCGATGAAGAAATCCTTGCTTCCGGAAGTGCCGTTTATGCCTATACGGCGATGCGGTGGCTGGAAGAACACAGGTAGACGAAAAATGGAATGAGGTCGCTTTTATGGCGGCCTTATTTTTATGACCTTTGCGACAAAATAGAAAAAACCGGATGGTGTTGATATAAAGCAGAGGAAACAATATGGATAAGGATATTACTGAGAAAAAACGCAGAACAGGCAGTTTTCATGTGGAAATTACGGTATTGATTGTGACGATAATGCTTCTGCTTCTCGTGATTCAGGGCTATTTTCAGAACAATGCCAAGAAAGACGGGGCAGAACGGTCAGCAGAAATACTTCTGACCAAGGTGCAGGACA
>JALFHZ010000137.1 GCA_022776445.1 Lachnospiraceae bacterium | reverse complement strand
ATTGCTCTAACGAAGTGGAAGCACACGTTCGTATCATGGAGCCGGTTATCAGATATCTTTGCGTAAAACAGGACGAGCAGTAATAGAGACTGAGACGACCAGTTTATAAAGGAAGAGTGATGGTATGAATAGAGTTATCCTCATGGGAAGATTGACCAGAGATCCGGAAGTAAGGTATTCACAGGGCGAGCGTTCCATGGCTATCGCAAGATCTACGCTTGCAGTAGACCGCAGAGGCCGCAGAAGCCAGGACGGCAGTGAGCAGACTGCAGATTTTATTAACATCGTAGCATTTGACAGAGCCGGTGAATTTGCTGAAAAGTATTTCCGCCAGGGCATGAGAGTTCTGGTATCCGGAAGAATCCAGACTGGCAGTTACACCAATAAAGATGGTCAGCGTGTTTATACCACCGACATCATCGTAGATGATCAGGAGTTTGCAGACAGCAAGGGCGCAGCCGGCAACGGAGGCGGAGATAACAGTGGTTATAATAACAATTATAACAACGGTGGTTATGGATATCAGCAGACATCCAGACCGGCTCCGACCAGCGCAATTGGTGATGGCTTTATGAACATCCCGGATGGTGTGGAAGACGAAGGGTTGCCTTTCAACTAAGCGAGAAACCGCTTGATTGGAAAGACACGAATTAATCGAAGAAGGAGGCAGTACCAATGGCATTCAATAAAGCTGAGAAAGCTGATGGCGCTAAAGTAAGAAGAGGCGGCATCCGTAGAAGAAAAAAAGTTTGCGTATTTTGCGGCGATAAGAACGGTGTAATTGACTACAAGGACACCAATAAATTAAAAAGATACGTTTCTGAGAGAGGTAAAATTCTTCCGAGAAGAATTACCGGAAACTGTGCAAAACATCAGAGAGCTCTGACCGTTGCTATTAAGAGAGCACGTCACATTGCTCTGATGCCGTATACCATGGAATAAGATTTGCTCATGAAGGGCTGTCGCACCGGCTGAATTTTGGCTGGGCGGCAGTCTTTTTTGACTCTTTTCTACGGACTAAGAGATATGCACATACCAGGCTGTCCGTGGACGGATCGGTCGTGGATCAATAGAGATGGAATGCAGCAACAGGCAAGGAGATTATGATTATGGCAGATAAGTTGACAGTGAACGAGGAGAGGATCCGAAAGGAATTCTGTGAGCTGGTGGAGATTGATTCTGTGAGCTTTCAGGAAAGGCAGATGGCTGACCGACTGACGGAGAAACTGAAATCCATCGGCTTTACGGTGGAGGAGGATGACGCCGGATCACGGATCGGAGGAAATGCAGGAAATCTTTTCGGAGTTTTGAAAGGCGGGGTTCCCGGAAGTCCGATCCTGTTGTCCGGTCATATGGATACGGTGGAGCCGGGAATCGGAAAAAAGGCGGTATGTCATGAAGATGGAAGGATTACCTCCCGCGGAGATACGGTACTGGGCGCGGATGATCTGGCGGCTGTGGTGGAGATTCTGGAAGGAATCCGCATCGTCAGGGAAGCCGGTCTGCCGCACCGAGATATCGAACTTCTCCTTGCAGCTGCGGAGGAACCTTTCACAAAGGGAAGCTCCGCTTTTGATTTCAGCCGTGTGACGGCGAAAGAAGCTTATGTGCTGGATGTATCCGGGCCTGTGGGGAAGGCGATCTTGAAGGCCCCCACCATCCTTTCCTTTGAGGTTCAGATAAAAGGACGCGCGGCCCACGCAGGCTTTGAGCCGGAGAAAGGAATCCATTCCATTCAGATCCTGAGCAGGGGAATCGGAGAACTGAAACTTGGGCGCGTAGATGAAGAGACCACTTTGAATATCGGTCTGATCTCCGGCGGCTCCGTGGTCAATGCGGTTCCGGAATATGCATCCTGCCGGGGGGAGATCCGCAGCTATGATCATGAAAAGGCTCTCAGGAGTCTGGAATACGTCAGGGAAACCTTTGTCCGCTCCGTACAGGGAACAGGAGCAGAACTGGTTTTCACACATCAGGTAAACGTAAAAGCCTTTCAGATCCAGCCATCTGAACCGGTGGTTGCCCATTTCACGCAGGCATGCCGAAATCTGGGAATAGAACCGGAGTTCGGCAGCACCTTTGGCGGCAGTGACGGCAATACCATCGTTCAGCACGGAATTCCCTGCGCGGTGCTGTCCTGCGGTATGTATGAGGCTCACTCGGTAAGGGAGTATACCAGATTGTCCGACATGGCAGACGGCGCAAGGCTGGTGGCAGAGCTTATCAGGCAATAAAAAAGGGCTGGTGCACGATCAATGTCGACATTGTTGGTGCACCGGCCCTTTTTGGCCTTTTATTTGTTAAAATCAACCACATGACCAAATTCGTAGAGGGCGGTTATTTTATGGATCTGAGCGGAGAGGAATGCCTGAAGAATGTGCTTCCGATGCTGGTGGATGAGTGTACGATCAACGGCGGCGTATACGATTTCACGATTGATGCACAGGTTAAAGCCTGCTTTTACAATAGGAAAATGTTTAAAGAAAAAGGATTTGATCCGATTATTCATCCATATAACTTCATTCATGGTGTATTCCATGAGCTGGATTCGTTCTTTACCAGTATGGCAGTAGGTACCGGTAATGAAACGGTAGTGGAGGCTATGGAGATGTTCTCCAGGTTTGCTACTTATAAAGATGCAGGTGATACTGCAGTCGATCAGACTCAGGGTATTCAGAACTTTGCAGCAGGTCAGAGACCGATGTATAGGAATAGCGGCTGGCTGATGGGTGATGTTATTGCCGCAAACCCGGAGAGAGAATACGGTATGTTCCCGATGTTACGGTTCCGACCGATGATGCCGACGCATTCATCAAGGAAATCAAGAGTTATATTGACAACGATAAGATCGTGTCCAAGAGTCTGGTATCGGATTATACCTCTGAGTTTTCCACCGCTTTCCGTACGAAACTTCAGGGATTTACGTTGCGATTGCAGTCAGTACGCTGGTTCCCAGAAGTCTGAGAGCTAGGGAGGTGGAGTTATGAGTCCTGCATTCAGGCAGATCCGGGACATAGAAATTGCTGTAGACAAGCGGCGGTAAATGCGATAAAGTAATAGTATCAAAAGACAGGGGGGATTGTGCTATGAGATGGAAACATGTACTTGCAGTTGGATTGAGCCTGGCAATGTTGTCTGCTGTGCCTGTTTATGCGAATGAACCGGATGCGGCGGCAGTATTTCAGGAACTGGAGGCCAAGTCGAAGGAACTGTCTGATATGAATGTGCTGTATTCCTATCAGATTGAATTTTCCGGAGGCGGAGTTTCCTCAGATACGCAGATGGAGATGCGCATGATGGCCAGTCATCTTCTGGAACCGGATCAGATGAAGCTGAGGATGGACGGGACCATGCATATGGGTAAGATGGTGGATAAGTCCGGAGGCCCCGGAGCTGTGCAGGAGATCGATCTTTCTGCAATTCCGATGAGTTACTCCTATTATTATGAAAATGGCATGTACTATATGGATATGATGGGCTCCAAGGTCAAGTATCCGATGCCGATGGGGGAGATCATGAAAGCAGTACGGTCGAATTCCTCTCTGATGAATACCAATTTGGACTACATGCAGAACCTGACCATGCGTACAGATGGGGAGAATCGGATTCTCACTTATACGATGGATGCGGAGCAGATGAATGACATGGTAGATCAGGTGATGAACATGAGCGGCATGCAGCAGATGGCTCAGGCGGGCGGCAGCAATGTGAAATATCGGGAAATCAGGGGTGAGTATACGGTTCGGCCGGATGGATATTATTCCAATGCGAAGATGAATCTTGTTGCGGATATGACGGCGCAAGAGCAGAAGATGACCATGAAGATGGTGTTAGATATCAGTCTTGTGGATCCGGGACAGCCGGTAACGATTGAGACTCCGAATCTGGCAGAGTATACGCTGATCGAGCAGCCTGCACAGCAGAACATGAGTCAGTAGTGATGAGCCGGAACGGTGACAGCAAGGATATTTTGTGTTAGAATAAAGCGGAACGTTTCTTTGGGTGCTTCAGACACCGGAAGAGATGGTTTCGCTTTCTTAATTTGATGGTAATTGTATCTGAAAAAATGAAAATGGAGGAAAACGGGGCGAAAACTCCAGAAACAAAGGATTATGGCAGCAGTTAATATGACAGAGGGAAATATTACACGGCACTTGATTCACTATTCGGTGCCATTAATACTGGGCAATCTGTTTCAGCTTACTTATAACGCGGTGGATTCCATCATTGCGGGCAGATTCATCGGAAAAGAGGCACTTGCGGCAGAAGGCATGGCATCACCGGTTATGAATCTGGTGATTCTTGGCATCTCCGGGATCTGTATGGGTGCCGCAGTGCTGATGAGCGAGTTTTTTGGAGCGGGGCAATATGAGAAACTGAAGCGGGAGATGTCCACAGCAGTTTTGTTCGGGCTGTATTTTTCACTGGCGGTAACGGGGATCGGTATTTTGTGTACGCCGGTGCTGCTGCGTGCGCTCCATGTGCCGGAGAATCTGATGGATATGACATCCGTTTATCTGCGGATTATTTTCCTCGGAGCACCGTTTACCTACTTTTATAATGCGCTTTCTTCTGCTTTGAAAAGTGTGGGAGATTCCAAAACTCCATTAAAATTTCTGATGTTTTCTTCCATCTTAAACGGAGTTCTGGATCTGATTTTTATCGGGCTGCTGGGGTTTGGAATTGTCTGCTCTGCTGTGACGACGGTGGTTGCGGAAGCGGTATCAGCAGGGCTTTCCATCTGGTATGTATATCAGAAGATCCCGCTTCTGCAGCTGCGCAGAGGCGAATTCTGTATCGATGGGGAACTGCTGAAAACCACGCTTCAGTATGGTTCGGTGACAGCGCTGCAGCAGTCCTGCCAGCCGGTGGGCAAGATCCTGATCCAGGGTTCAGTCAATACGCTTGGTGTGGATGCGATCGCGGCGTTTAATGCGGTCAACCGGGTGGACGCCTTCGCCTGTCTTCCGGAGCAGAGCATCTCGCATGGTATCACAACGTTTATTGCGCAAAATCGCGGTGCGAAGAAATATGACCGGATGTGGCAGGGCTTCCGCCAGGGGCTGACTCTGGAATTCCTGTACTGGATCTGCATCTGCAGCACGGTACTTCTGATTCGCCGGCCGCTGGTTGGACTGTTTGTGAGCGGAGAAGGTGCGGAAGCCATTGTGACACTGGGGTGCCAGTATCTTGGAACGATGGCGTTCTTCTACATCTATCCGGGCTTTACCAACGGATTTCAGGGCTTTTACCGCGGAATGGGCATGATGAAGATGACACTTCTTGGCACCTTTATCCAGACCAGCCTGCGTGTGATTGCCACGTGGATTCTGGTGCCGCGAATTGGAATCTACGGTGTGTCTTTTGCATGTGCAATTGGGTGGAGTATGATGCTGCTGGTGGAGATTCCGTATTATTTTGTAGTGCGGAAAAAGGTATGAAAAGGTATGCTGATGTGGTTTCATATGCAAAAAAGATATGATGAAGTGTTTAAACCAGGAACATATCCCAGCCTTACTTATGTAACCAGATGTTCTGGTGAAACGAGGGTTACCTATGAGGAACGATTGAAACAGTGTTTAAGCATCGATGGATATTTGACTTATAAGGGAGACTGATTTTTGGGCTGGAATTGGTCGGAAAGTCGGAATTTCCATGTATTCGGAAATCAGTGAGGAAAGCACGGATCGGTCTGCGTTTGAGTAGCATTCCAAAAGAGTATGTAAAAATTATCTGGCGAACAAGGATCGGGTCATGGATTTTTTTATAAAAAACCACAAAGTACTTGTATTAGATGATTTTCATTATGCATCTGCTGACATGCAATATGATATTGCATGTCAGTTGAAAGAAGTAATACGACGAGGCTTTAAGGCGGTAGTGATATCATTGCCTTATCGGTCAGATGATGCGATTCGCTTGAATCCGGATTTGACAGGACGTATTTCAGTCATAGAGGTTGAACCCTGGAAAAAAGAAGAACTGCGGAAATCACGGATGAAAGTATTACTGACAGCTGTCGCTTTACCTGTATGAACCTGCCTTATGCCGATGTGGTAAGGGTATTGAAAGCAGGACCGCCAACCAGAGGACAAAAACGATTAAAATATATGCTGGGAGATCAGTCTCGAAAAGATATTTACAGTCTTCTGCTGAAAATATTGGGAGACAATCCGCCTCTTGTGGAACTTGATATGGAAGAGTTATTGAAGCGGGTACAGGACAATGTGACGGATGTAAAAATAACCACGAGAAAAATAAAAGATGCATTGAAAAACTGGCAGAAGATATTGGATGAGCAGATCGCTTTGTATCAGGTGTTTGAGTGGAAAGAGAAAGATTGATTCGAGATAGTGAGGCAATTTTATCTGCGAAAGGATATGTACAGGCGCGACAGAGCTTTGAAATTTGGAGGTTGAAGGTACTGGAAGAAGCGAAAAGTGCTTTGCTGCCCCGGGAAGATCTGGAAATACTGATGGTAAAGTTCCATTTTGTGGAGAATGAGTATTCAGAATCGGATAGCAGAAAGGCAATGGAAACCGCTGTTCGGCGGGTGGTGGAATGGTTGAGATCGCTGAATCATGAGGTCGCTTCGGAATATTCGGAAACAGTATCAAAGCTTTGTTTCGGGATACAACACACGGGAGAGCTTCTATCACCACACAACAATGGAATTCTATTGTAGTTGGAAACGAGTATGATGTGCAGCGAATGCTTTATGCTGTATTGCTGCCATTGTTTCCTGAATTGCGGATGGAGGCTCATGGAGACAACGGTTAGGATCGGATGGGTTCCATTATCGGTCAAAGAATTTATTCATATTTGTTTATGATAAAGTTGGTATGATAAAAAATGCAAAGGCATATAAAAATGCATTTTGCAGAGAACCTGATACAGATGGAAAACGAGTTCGAATGTTTATCAACCAAGCGGTTAATTTATAGTAAAAATGAGAAAGAAATCTGTATTGCGGATTCCTTTCTCATTTTTGCATTTCCAGCGTTTCACAATGTGTGATGACTGATAACGTTCATCATGGACTAAATCATCCAGAGCGCCGGGGTGCGGACGGCCAGATTCCTCAGTGCTTCTTCATCCTCTGTTTCATCCGGAAGCTGAAAATAAAACTGAATCAAGTCCCTGCGTCCCAGGGCATGACCTGCAAACAATAAAAACGAGTAACGGACAGGGAAAGAGTCAAAATGTTCCACATCTTTCGGATAGGGCCACTGCTCTTTATGCAGAATATAAGGACTAAGAAAATCCAAAGCTTTTTGGTAACTTTTGTGGTCCGGTGTCTCCCAGGTCCAAAGATTCTTCTCGTTTGTAGAAAGCAGCTGGCAGACGCTGGTCAGGTTGTCCAGAAGGAAAGCGGAATAGTTGTAGGGTTTTGTTCTGGAAAGCTCCAGAGGGAAGGAACCGTCCGGATCCATCTGTGGCAGAAGTCTTGTCTGATACTGTATGCGGCAGAATTCCGCAATTTGTTCATTGTCTGTAAAAAGTGCGAATACCGCTGCCTGCATGACATAGCAAACGCAGTGATTGTTGACTGTATTCATTTCTTCAATTCCATTTCGGGAACTTAACATCCATCCCAGATATTCTGCAAACCAGTCCTGAAGATCCTGATACAGTGCTTCTGTCATGTGGGGCGAAGCTTTCAGTGTCTCAATGGCAAAGGGAACGTCAGTAAGATGAATGGTGTCGATCACCCCGATTCCCCGCCCTTTGCAGATCCCTGCTATGGCCTGAGCATAATTCAGGTTGGGGTTCATTCTGGTATGTTCATCGAGAAAAAATTCTTTTAAAATCAAAGCTGCGTGTGCGGCATAGGTCTCGTTGCCAGAAAGGCGGTAGGCGAGAGCCAGAGCACTGACCTGGTTTCGCATATCCCGGAGAATCAAGCGGTGCCCGGTAAAATTGCCCGGATTGCTTTGTCCGTCTCTGCGGATGAAAGGAAGACCATCCGGCGTGTCCGGATTCGGCCACCAATAGTCCCCTTCTGAATAAAAATCGTGAATCGTTCCGCAGCTGCGGGGACAGAAAAGATCTGTGATGTGCGGGATTGGACGGGTCAGACAGACCTCCGCTTTTTTGATTGCCCGGTCTTTGGAAACCAGCTCCGAAAGTTGTGGCTGTATGGAATATGGTCGGTTTAATGGAAGCATGATAACTCCTTTCTGTATAGGGTAATGAAATTTCCGTTTTCACTATATAAAAGTTTGGATCTGATATCAATAGAAGGAAAGATAATGAGAATCAAATCGTCGGTTTTGATTACACTATCTGGTTTTTTGAAACAAAACTTGCTATACTGAGAATAATGGAAAACGGAGTTTTGCGTGGGAGGGGAGCAATTAATGCATAATTTCTGGAAATTATATGGGAAAAAGTTTGGAATATACAGAAAACTGATGTTTTCTTTTTTAGTTATGCTGGGGATTCCGCTGATAGCTGCCGCTATTTTCTATTCCTGCACAATGAATATTGTAAAACGGCAGTCGGAACGGATGGGCCAGAATATTCTGGAGATGACAAAGAACGATATTGATGCATATCTGGAAGGCGCACGTAATTTTGAAAGCAGATGGTATATGGATGATAATGTGAGAAAAATTGCAGATATCCAGGGTGAGATTTCCAGAGAATATGCGCAGACTATGCTGGAAATCTTCCGTGAGTTGGTGAAGCAAAGTGCCACGGAAAATATGATCGAAAAAGCTTTTATCTATTTTAGCGGCTCTGATAAAATCATCAGTACGGATGGAAATATGAATCTGAGCATGTATCATCAGCTGTATATGCAGGATACAGAGACGACTTGTGACGAATTCCGTGATCTGTTAAGAGAACACCATCAGTACGATACCATGGTGTTTGGGCGTGAGAATCAAGTAAAAAAGCCGGTCATGATGCTGAGTTTGAAGAACAGACGTGCCGAGTCAGATGCAGCGACCATTGGCTTGTGTCTGGATTATAAGAAAATTCAGGGGCGTTTGCTGTCTGCAAACAGTGATGAAAGTGATGCAGAGCTGATGATTCTTTCTGAGAGGGGAGAAGCAATTACGCCGGAAAATGGTCTGTTTGATCTGGAGGCGGCGGATTATGAAAAGCTCAGAAAGAACATCCAATATTTGGAACATGATGCCGGAAGAGCAATCTGGGTGACTTCCCAGACATCGGAAAAAACCGACTGGATCTATCTGATGCTGACTACCTCAGGGGTATTTGCCAGAGATATCAAGCGGGTTCGAATGATTTTTCTGATAAGCTTGTTTTTGAGCATCTGTACCGGATTCGGGCTTTCCTGTTATCTTGCCGGAAAGACCTTTCATCCTTTCCGGGAAATTCTGGACATGCTTAAGGCTCAGGAGACTCCTGATGTCGACCAGGATCTGGACGAGATGCAGTGGCTCAGCAGGCAGGTGGAAAATATTCTTCAGAAAAATGTAGATGCTCAGAAAATGCTGGATAAAAATAAAAAGCATATGAGAGAATTCTGTCTCTGGAATCTCATTACCATGGGCTGCGATGCGGAGCAGCTGGAAAACTATGGAATCTGTTTTCCTCATGAATATTTTCTGGTCGCGATTCTTCTGGTAAGGCCGATTCAGCAGAATGATCGGTTGGATGAAAAAACGGCGGGATTGCGTCGGTTTATCATACATAATATTTTTGCAGAGCTGACGCAGGAACAGTATCGGGCGGAATGTTTTGAATTTGGAGATCGTGTGGTGACGATTTTTAATCTGCCGGAAATTGATTCGAAAGCTGTGGAATCCATTCATGAAAGTATGGATAAATTGCGGGAGATGATCTACAGTCCCTTCCATTTTGATATCTGCGGTCTGATCGGAGCGATTCACGAAGGACAGAGTGGTATCAGGACTTCCTATAAGGAAGCTGCCGAACTCTCGGAATATCTGGTTACTCTGGATGAAAATATTATCAGTGTGGAGGACATCTGCGGAATGGAGCCAAGGTATGAATATCTGGAAGATATCGGCGAGAAACTGGCCGAGATGGTCAGCGTCGGCAATCAGGAAGCGGCAGAAAATACCATATTGGAAGTGTTTTCCGGACGGTTAAGCGGGGGAGTCTCGCTGAATTTGTATCGCAGTCTGGTATATGAAATCATCGGCAGTCTGCTGAAAGGAGCAACAGCCGGTGGATATATGGATGCGGCATCGGAAGTATCCTTTCCCAGTGAGTCAGTGATCCGGTATTCCATGGAGGAAACGAAAAAGCAGCTTTTAGCGGTTCTGGGAGAAATTAGCAGAAAGGTTTGTTCCATTCGTCAGGCTGCGGCAGATAATTCGAATTTCAGCAGAGAAGTGGAAGCCTATATCGATGAACATTTTACAGACCCGGATCTGAATATTTCCATTACCAGTCAGCATTTTGACCGTTCACCGGCTTATCTGTCCGGTCTGTACAAGAAACAGACGGGACGCAGCCTTCTGGAATATATTAATATGAAGCGGATCTCCTTTGCTGAAACGTTGTTAAAGGAAGGCGTCAGCGTGGTGGAAGCGGCGGAGCGATCCGGTTTCCGGGACAGCGGAGGCTTTATCCGTACCTTTAAACGCTATCGCGGGATTACTCCGGGGCAGTTGAAGGGGATAAAAAAGTAGAAAAAGAGATTTTGCCTATTGATTTTAAGAATTGCGAATCCATATCGCAGCTTTTGCACATGGATTTGCAATTTTTTTTTATATCTTTTTTCCGGAAAATCACATATGATGAATCCATCGAGCAAACGAAGGACTGACAGGCAGTGAAACTCGTCAGTCAGAAAGGAAGGAGAACACTATGAAAAAAGAATTGAAAAGAACAGCAGCACTTGTGATGGCAGCATCCATGGCAGCTGGTCTGGCCGGATGCGGAGGAAGTCAGCCGGCAGAGACTGCTGCGGCAGCCAAAGCAGAGGCGAAGGGGCAGGAAACTACAGCAGCAACTACTGAGCCGGCAGCGGCAGAATTCAGCTATCCGATGGAAAAAGGAGATCCGCTGCAGTATTGGGTAGAAACCACGACGACCGTATCTGCAAACTTTGCAAATCTGGGCGATACCCCATTTGCAAAAGGTCTGATGGAAAATACCGGAATTGATATTGAATTTTTACAGCCGCCGCAGGGTCAGCAGAAAGAGCAGTTCAGCCTGATCGTTGCTGACGGTGATCTGCCGGATATTATGGAATATAACTGGGTTTCCGATTATCCGGGCGGTCCGGAAAAGGCAATCCGGGATGGCCTGATTATTCCGCTCAATGATGTCATCGAGCAGTACTGCCCGAACCTGAAAAAATACCTGGCAGAGAATCCGGATGTAGATCGTGCAGTAAAGACGGATGACGGCAATTATTACTGTTTCCCGTTTGTAAGAGGTGATGCAGAACTTAGAAATACAATCGGTCTGATGCTGCGTGCAGACTGGCTGGAGGAACTGGGACTGGAGGTTCCGGAGACCGTAGATGAGTGGCATACCGTATTGACTGCATTTAAAGAGAAAAAGGGTGCAACAGCTCCGTATACCTTTGAGTATACCAACAACCAGTATCTGGGGGCAAATCCTTTTGTGGCAGCATTTGATACCAGCTATTCCTTCTATATCGGCAGTGATGAAAAAGTGCACTTTGGTGCTGTGGATGAAGGCTATAAGAATTATCTGGAAACCATGCATCAGTGGTATGAGGAAGGTCTGATTGATGCGGATATCGCGACCATGAAGAATGATCAGGTTGCAGCTAAGATCACCAACGGAACTGCCGGTGCATCTCTGGGACAGGCAGGATCCAGAATGGGAACCTGGCTGGCAGCAGCTCAGAAGACCAATCCGGATTATGATCTGGTGGCAGCACCGCAGCCTTCTACCGAGAAAGGCAAAAAGGCAGAGTTCGGTCATGTAGAGGTTGCTTACTCCGGAAGATCCAGTGCAGCGATCACAACCAGCTGTAAGGATGTAGAGCGTGCCGCAAGACTGCTTGACTGGGCATACAGCGATGAAGGACATATGTACTATAACTTTGGTACGGAAGGTGTAAGCTATACCATGGAAGGCGGCAATCCGGTTTATACAGACCAGATTTTGAAGAATCCGGAAGGCTGGCCGGTATCTCAGGCAATGAGTGCTTATATCCGTGGCAACTACAATGGTCCGTTTGTACAGGATGAACGTTATCTGGAACAGTATTATACCATGGATCAGCAGAAGGCAACTCCGAAGGTATGGGGTGCAGCAAGCAGCAACGGTGCAGCACACGTTATGCCTCCGATTACACCAAGCTCTGACGAGAGCAAGGAATTTTCCAATATTATCAATCAGATTAATACCTACCGCGATGAAATGACGCTGAAATTTATCTTTGGTGATGCAGACATCAGCCAGTTTGACGAATATGTAGGCAACATTGAGAAAATGGGTCTTGAGCGTGCATTGGAAATCGAAAACGCAGCGTATGACAGATACAAAGCAAGATAATGTTCGGAAACGATTCACAAAGCGGGACTGGTGACAGCCCCGCTTCACTCTTATTACAGGAGAAGGGAAGTTATGAAGAATTTAACAAAGAAACTGAAAGCAGACTGGGTGAGAAACCGTTCCCTGTATATTCTGGTCCTCCCGGTTTTGGCATTCTATATTCTGTTCCATTATAAACCCATATACGGAGCTGTCATTGCGTTCCAGGACTATGTTCCGCGGCTTGGTATCTCCGGTAGTGAATGGGTAGGTTTTGCCAATTTCAGACGGTTTTTCTCAGATATTTATTTTGTCAGACTGATGAAAAATACGCTGCTGCTGAGCATTTATGATATCGTGTTTGGTTTCCCCGCACCGATTATCCTGGCTCTGCTTTTGAATGAGATTCACAACCGTTTCTTTAAAAATGTGACACAGACCATTACCTATCTGCCGCACTTCATTTCCATGATCGTGGTATGCGGTATGTTGACTGATTTCAGCCTTTCCACCGGTCTGTTCAATGATATCATTGCATTTTTTGGCGGCAAGAGACATCCGCTTCTGCAGGATCCGACTTTGTACCGGACGATTTATATCTTATCTGGAATCTGGCAGCAGGTCGGCTGGGGAACCATTATCTATCTGTCAGCTCTGGCCGGCGTGGACAGTCAGCTTTATGAGGCAGCAGAAATTGACGGAGCCAATAAATGGAAACAGACGTTGAATGTTACCCTTCCGGGAATTGCTCCGACGATCATCACCATGTTCATTCTGAAGATTGGTAAACTGATGAGCATGGGTTATGAAAAAACGATCCTTTTGTATAATCCGGCTACCTATGAGACGGCAGATATTATTTCGTCCTATGTTTACAGAGTCGGACTTCTGGATCAGGACTGGAGTTATTCTACGGCAATTGGTCTGTTTAATTCCGTGATCAACTTTATTTTACTGATTCTGGCGAACAAATTGTCTAAAAAATTCAGTGAGACCAGTCTCTGGTAGCCAGCCGCAGAAAAGAGGAAAGATAGATTATGACAAAGACAAAGAAAGCATTAAAAGTAAAACGTTCCAGAGGGGAACAGATTTTTACGGTGTTCAATTATGCCATTATGATCGGAATTATCATCATATGTATTTATCCGATCTGGTATGTGGCGATGGCGTCTTGTTCCGACTCCAATCTGCTGACTCAGCATACAGGGCTTCTGCTTTGGCCGGAGGGCTTTAACCTGAATGCCTATACCAAGGTATTTAAAAACCCGATGATTCTGAAAGGATATTTAAACACGCTGTTTCTGCTGTTTGTGGGCGTTCCGATCAATATTATTATGACTTCTCTGGGCGCTTACTTCCTTTCCAGAAAACGGGTGCTGTTTCAAAAACCGATTATGATTGCAATCATGTTTACCATGTTCTTTTCCGGCGGCATGATCCCGTTCTATTTGAACTTAAAGGAACTGCATTTAACCAATACTCTGTGGGGACTGATCATTCCGTTTATGATTAATACCTACAATCTGGTCATTATGAGAACTTCCTTCGAGTCCATTCCTGACAGTCTGGTCGAGGCGGCGCAGATTGACGGAGCCAATCACTGGAAGATCCTGTTTTCGATTGTACTGCCCCTGTCGAAGGCGATCATCGCGGTTATGATTTTGTATTATGGTGTAAGTATCTGGAATTCCTGGTTCTGGGCATCTGCAATTTTGAGAGAACGTCAGCTGTATCCGCTGCAGGTAATTCTGCGAGAAATTCTGCTTCAGAATGATGTATCATCCATGAGCTCCGGTGCGGCAGCGACCGATGCAGAGTCAATTGCCATGTCCATTAAATATGCAACGATCATGGTTGCGACAATTCCGATCCTTTTAGTATATCCGTTCCTGCAGAAATACTTTACAAAGGGAACCATGACCGGTGCAGTGAAAGAATAAGCATGGAAGAGGAAAAGATAGTGAATTGGGAAGATATTTATAAAAAAATTGAAACGAAGCTGACCATGGAATGCAGGAGAAATGATCATAAAATTCCATACATTTCTCAGAATGGTACCTACAAAAATATGCTGGAAGAAAATCCGTCCTGGTGGACAAACGGCTTCTGGGCTGGTCTGCTGTGGCAGATGTATCATGCCGGAAAAAATCCGCTGTTTCGTGAAAAAGCCGAGCAGACGGAGCAGGTGATGGATCAGGTTCTGGATAATTTTGTGGGACTGCATCACGATGTGGGGTTTCAGTTTTTACTGTCCTCTGTCGCGAATTACCGGCTGACGGGAAATGAACGTGCAAAAGTGCGGGCACTTCATGCGGCGACACTTCTGGCAGGACGTTTCAATCCAAACGGAAATTTTATCCGTGCATGGAACAAAAAGGATCAGAACAATATGACAGGATGGATCATCATTGATTGTCTGATGAATCTTCCGCTTCTGTATTTTGCAGCAGAAGAACTGGAGGATCCGCGTTTTGCGGAAATTGCGAATCGCCATGCGGATACGGCTATGAGGGTGCTCCAGAGACCGGACGGCTCTTGTAATCATATTGCAGTCCTGGATCCCGTCACAGGGGATGTACTGGAAAAACCGGCAGGACAGGGATATGGGGAAGGTTCATCCTGGTCCAGGGGGCAGGCATGGGCAATCTATGGTTTTTCGCTGGCTTTTGCTCATACGGGAAATGAGAATTATCTGAATGCGGCAAAACGGACAGCTCACTATTTTATTGCCAATGTTACGTTGACCGGGAATACGTCGCTCTGTGATTTCCGCGCACCGGAAAATCCGGTATACTGGGATATGAGTGCGGCAGCCTGCGCGGCCTGCGGGCTGCTGCAGCTGGCGGAGCTTGTGCCGGAGCTGGAAAAGGGGCTGTATTACCGTCATGCAGAGCATATTCTTGAGACGCTCACGGAATTCTGTGATTTTGACCCGGATACGGACGGAATTCTTCAGAAGTGCACGGCAGCTTATGGCCGGTTGGAGGATATGCACGCTTCTATTATTTATGGGGATTATTTTTATACGGAAGCGATTCTTCGGCTTTTGAAAAATAGTTTTTTCATATGGTGAGGTAAAAAAGATGGATGAGAAAAATGTGACGAACCGGGAATGTATGGAGCTGCTTCGAAAGAGAATGTGCAGCCTGTTCTGGAAGATTGCAGAGGAAAAAGAGAATATTACCATAGATGGTGTATGGGGATATAATGAAAAAGCGCAGTTTGTCGGTGGAAAAGTGATCAACCTGTGCAGTTATGTGGCACTTTCCTATGGGCAGGACAAAGAAGAGCGGGAACAGATGCTGGGAGTTTTAAGCGAGATTATAGATATGTGTTCCGGTATGAAGATGGAGACCTGGGGAATTTTAAATGGTCTTACCGGTCTTTACCGTCTGAAAATGGCTGGTGTTTATGATCAGGTCGTGAGCAGGCAGACAGAGAAGCATTTCATTGAAACAATGGACTGGCATACCTTTGTGGATCAGGAGCACGACTATGCACTGATTCATAAGCCGACCAACTATTACGGAGTTGCTTTTGGCATTGCCCGTTGGCGAGAACTGCTGGGCTGGGATGAAATGGGAAGCAGCGCGGTTCTTCTGGATCATCTTTTAAATCATATTTCCGGTTATTCCGGTGAGTATGGATTCATGGATGAAACGAAAGGGGAAGGCAGGTTTGACCGTTACAGTATCCTGATTCCTGCGGAAATTACGGAACTGGTGCTGAAAACCGGCTGGGAGGAGCCGGAACTGATTCGGGATATGCTGGGGCGCAGTGCACGGATTGTGCTTCAGATGGCCAATGAAGAAGGCTGGGGATTTTCTTACGGAAGAAGCATCGGTGCTTACGGAGAAGCCGCTGTCCTGCAGATTCTTGCAGCAGCTGTCGGTCTGGGCGGTATCCTGACGGAAGAGGAGGAAAAACTGGCTTATGCCTACAGCATTCGCTGCATCCGCAAAATGATTCTGTTCTGGTATGATGAAGAAATGCAGTCGATTAATATGTGGAATAAGGGCAGAAGAACCGACGGATACCGGAATAAAAACCGCATTCTGGGTGAGAATTTAAGCCTTTCCATGCAGGTGATCGATGTCATTGAGGAGTGGAAGCACCACGGATATGACTGCAGTCAGGAAATTGTGGACGTGGATGCATGGAAGACGATTCAGGACGGCTTGTCCTTTACCCGATTCGCTAAAAATGAGTACGACAGAGGACTGATCCTTTACCGAACAGAAGGTCATGTATGGTCGCTTCCTGTCATTAGCGGCGGAACACCTTATTTTGATAAAGATGCTTATCTGCCGGTTCCGAGAGAGAACGGTGTGCTGGAAGCGGTTCCGGATGTACGACATGGCTCCCTTGTGCCGAAACTGGTGCTGGAGGACGGACAGGAGCTGATGCCTATCTGCTTTTTTGATTCGATTGAGCAGTCTGATGATCATGCGTTTCAGATGAAGCTTAGCCAGATGTGCCTGATCGGCACCAGCAGCCCGACACCCCGGAAGGGAATCGAGGCTGTCACGACATACCGATTCAACGGACGTGAAATTCAGAGAGAGGATGTGTTCATGATCGGGGAAGGGGTACCGTTAAAGGAAATCTGTCTTTGCTTTGATACTTTTTCGAGAGATCCGATTTGTAAGGAACATGAGATCTCTTTTGCTTCCGGACCGATTCTTTCCATTAAAACAGAAAATTATGGAAACGGCACGGCAAAAGCCGTGAAATCTTCTGCAGAGCCAAAACAGACAGATCCGGTCATTGATTTAAGCAGAGCAGAAATGACGGAATATCAGATTCCGGAGGATTCTTTTGATACCCCTCATGGCTCAAATAATACTCAGATCAGCTGGAGCCGTCCGTGGAACGGGGAACAGAAGCTGCGCCTTTCATGGAGTATCCGATTTTAAGGCGATTGTTCAGCTGTTGCTTTTCACCACAATCCCATTGACCTCCACACCGCCGTCAATTGCGATCACCAGGCATTGACGGCCATCAATCTCCCGAGTCTCGATCAGGTCAGTCCGTTCCGGATTGACTTTGACGATGACATCGGGAGTTTTTACTTCGAAGGCACGGGTGTTGACAATGTTGCCGGCATAGATCGATGCCCGTTCTCCGGCGGTCTCGTCAAAGGTTTTATCAAAATCCTGCAGCTGTTCTTCTTCCACGCCGCTGTGTTCCAGCAGGGATTTGACCTGATATTTGTCCAGAACCAGAGGTTCCGGCTCATCCTTGTGTTCCTCCATCATTTCCGTCAGATTCTCATGGATCGTGCGGATGGTTTCGTAACTGCATGCCTCGCCCAGTGTTTCTTCAATGATCGCCTGGAAGGATTCCTTCTGATAACTGGCGGGAAGCGGAAGCGGGCAGCCCAGAAGCTGTTCCATAAAAGTATCGTGCAGGTCGTTGGCATCTTTGGAGTAATACAGGGTACTGTGCAGGTCAGTGGACCGGTCATTGAAAGCCGGGAACAGGAATCCAAGCTCCGGCATGCCGACCACCCAGTCGCGCACACGGTTGGAAAAGGTATTTTCCAGCTCGTGGTAACTTAAGCCTGGTTTGGATAAGTCCACCGGGCAGATACAGCACATGATGTAGCTGTAAACCTCGTCTGACGCGTCTTCCATGTCAATGCCGTCTGAGGTGCGGCCCGGAATATCATAAGCATCGTGAATCAGCAGGATCAGATAATTTCCGACGTACTCATAGGTTTCAATAATGCGGTCATAGAATGCATCCAGAAGTTCTTCATCCTGCAATTTGCTGTTGCGGAGCTTCAGCAGAAATTCGTGAGGTCCTCCCTCCATCTCCGCATCCAGCGGAAATTCCAGATTGATGAGATTTTTTCCCAGGGTGCCGGACAGATTCTTTCTCAGAATCTCGAAATACTTATACATATCCTCTTCCGGAAGAGACAGGAAGGCTTCTTTAAATTCTGTTTTTTTATTCTTTTCGCCGTCCACATAGCAGCCGCAGATTCGGGAAATGGAGCAGTTGGCGGGGGTGAACTGACGTTTGATTTCAGATATTTCTTTCTTTATCATGATGTAACTCTCCTTTTTGACTGCGTGTATTTCCTAGTTTATATGATTTTTGAAAAAATGACAAGACCGGAGCTTTGTTGAATGTAAAGTGGACGAAAAGCCTTTCGTGTGATATAATCGAAAGATAAGTTACCGTAAGTTATGAATTCGGTACGAGGAGACAGGATATGAGGGAAAATATAAAGGTGAACGGACAACTGAGGGTTTATCTGGCCTGGCCGATTCTTCTTTCCATGTTTTTTATCAGTGGGAACATAGCAGTCGCATTTATCAATGGTCTGGCTGCACTGGTGCTGATGCCGTTTACTCTGTGTTATATGGTGATTGCCATATGGATTTATCTGTATCGGAGGAAACGGATGCTGGGCGGGCTGGTTGAATTTTCGTCCGGGTATGCCTGGATCCAGAAGCAGTTCCTGGCTGAGATGGAGCTGCCGTATGCGCTGGCAGATGAGGATGGACGTCTGCTCTGGATGAATCAGGCTTTTCAGGATGTGCTGGATGAGGTACGCGGCAGTAAAAAGAACCTGCTGGCATTATTTCCGGAGGTGACCAAGACCGATCTGGCAACGGATAATGAGACATCGCGGGTGCATACTTCTTTTGGAGAGCATAAGTTCCGGCTGGATATCCGGCCGATTTTTGTAAGCAGCTCGGAGGAAGAGGAGAACGAAGCTGTGGTCGGCAGGCAGAAGATGCTGGCGGTTTATCTGTTTGATGAGACGGAGATTCTGCGGTATCGCCAGGAGATTGACGATGAGAAGATGGTTGCGGGGCTTATTTATCTGGACAACTATGAGGAAGCTCTGGAAAGTGTCGAGGAGGTCCGCCGTTCTCTGCTGACGGCTCTGATTGACCGTAAGATCAACAAGTATATCGGCTCCATGGACGGCGTGGTGAAGAAGATGGAGAAGGACAAGTATTTCTTTACCATCAAGCAGAAGTATGTGGAACAGATTCAGGAAGAGCGGTTTTCCATCCTGGAGGATGTGAAGGCGGTCAATATCGGCAATGAGATGGCTGTCACACTCAGTATCGGTATGGGTATGGGCGGCGACACCTACAGTCAGAATTACGACTACGCCCGCATGGCGATTGATATGGCCCTGGGACGCGGCGGAGATCAGGCGGTGCTGAAGGATGGAAGCAAAACGCAGTATTACGGGGGCAAGTCCCAGCAGCTGGAGAAAGCGACCCGTGTCAAGGCGCGTGTCAAGGCTCATGCGCTGCGTGAGCTGATGGAGACCAAGGACCGTCTGCTGATCATGGGACATAAGATCAGTGATGTCGATTCTTTCGGAGCGGCGATCGGAATTTACCGGATCGCAACGGCTCTGAATAAAAAGTCTCATATTATTATTAACGATGTGACAACTTCGGTTCAGCCGATGATGGACCGCTTCACAGAGAATCCGGAATATCCGGAGGATCTGTTCCTGACCGGTTCGCAGGCTGCGGAGTTGGTAGACGGCAATACCATGCTGGTGGTTGTGGATGTCAACCGTCCGAGCATCACGGAAGCACCGGAGCTGCTGCGCATGGTGAAAACGATCGTTGTTCTGGATCACCACCGCCAGAGCAGTGAGATCATCAGCAATGCGGTGCTGTCTTATGTGGAACCGTATGCGTCTTCTGCCTGCGAGATGGTTGCGGAGGTGCTGCAGTATATTGCAGACGGAATCAAGATCAAGTCTGCGGAGGCAGATGCCATGTATGCCGGTATTGTGATCGACACGCAGAACTTTACCAACCAGACCGGTGTGCGGACCTTCGAGGCCGCGGCATTTTTGCGCCGGAACGGTGCGGATGTCACCCGGGTGCGGAAGCTGTTCCGGGATGATATGACAGAGTACAAGGCCAGAGCAGCGGCGATTGCCTCGGCGGAGGTTTATCGGGAGGCGTTTTCGATCGGTGTCTGCCCGGCCGAAGGACTTCAGAGCCCGACGATTGTAGGGGCACAGGCAGCCAATGAACTGCTAGAGATCAAAGGAATCAAGGCATCCGTGGTTCTGACGGAGTATCACAATACCATCTATCTCAGCGCACGTTCTATCGATGAGGTGAACGTTCAGGTGATGATGGAACAGCTGGGCGGCGGCGGTCACAGATCCATCGCCGGGGCGCAGCTTCAGGGCGTTACCGTGGAGGAAGCAAAACGCCGTGTTAAGGATGTAATCGATCAAATGCTTCAGAAGGGAGATATAGCATAATGGAAATTGTATTATTAGAGGATGTAAAAGCACTGGGAAAGAAGGGTCAGGTCGTAAAGGTAAACGACGGCTATGCAAGAAACTTTATTCTGCCGAAGAAACTCGGCGTGGAGGCAACTTCAAAGAATTTGAATGACCTGAAGCTTCAGAAGGCCAATGCGGCAAAGATTGCGGCAGAGCAGCTGGCCGCAGCAAAGGAACTGGCAGCAAAGATTGAGCAGCTTTCCGTTACGCTGAAAATGAAGGCAGGAGAGGGCGGCAAGGCGTTCGGTTCTGTTTCCGGAAAGGAGATTGCGGCAGCGGCAGCAGATCAGCTGAAGCTGGATATTGATAAGAAGAAGCTGGTTCTTCCGGATCCGATCAAGACATTCGGAACACACGAAGTTCCGGTGAAGCTGCATAAGGATGTTACTGCGAAGCTGACCGTGAAGGTTGTGGAGGCATAGTGACAGGAAGCGCCGGGGCGTGTCCCTGGCGCAGTTGTTTAATTGACAGGAGAAATATATGGAAGAATCCCTGATGAAACGGGTGCTTCCTCACAGCGTGGAGGCGGAGCAGTCCGTGATTGGTTCCATGCTGATGGATAAGGAAGCCATCATTGCAGCATCGGAGATCATCACGGCATCGGATTTTTATCAGAATCAGTATGGCGTCATGTTTGAAGCTATGGTGGAGCTGTTTAACGAGGGAAAACCGGTGGATCTGATCACGCTCCAGGACCGGCTGAAGGAAAAGGATGTGCCGCCGGAGGTCAGCAGCCTGGATTTTGTACGTGACATCATTACAACCGTGCCGACTTCGGCAAATGTCCGGTCTTATGCCAACATTGTACGTGAGAAAGCCGTTTTAAGAAGACTAATCAAGGTAAACGAAGAGATTGCCAATACATGCTATGTGGGAAAGGAACCGTTGGAGCAGATTCTGGCTGATACCGAGAAGTCCATTTTTGATCTGCTTCAGAGCCGGGATTCCGGTGAATTTGTTCCGATCCGTCAGGTGGCGCTGAATGTTCTGGAAAAGATTGAGATCGCATCGAAGACGCAGGGAACCGTGACCGGTATTCCGACGGGCTTTATCGATCTGGATTATAAGACATCCGGAATGCAGCCGTCGGATTTTATTCTGATTGCGGCGCGTCCTTCTATGGGAAAGACAGCGTTCGTGCTGAATCTTGTGGATCACGTGGCGGTTCGCAAGGGACTTCCCTGTATGATTTTCAGTCTGGAGATGTCCAAGGAGCAGCTGGTCAACCGTATGCTGGCGATGGAGTCCAACGTGGATTCCCAGAAGCTGCGTACCGGCAATCTGACTGATACGGACTGGGATGCCATTGTGGAAGGCATCGGAGTGATCGGCAATTCCAAGCTGATTATTGACGATACGCCGGGTATATCCATCACCGAACTGCGCTCCAAGTGCAGGAAGATGAAGCTGGAGCATGGACTCAGCATGGTGATTATTGATTATCTGCAGCTGATGTCGGGAAGCGGCAAAAGCGGAGAGAATCGTCAGCAGGAGATTTCAGAGATATCCCGTTCCCTGAAAGCTCTGGCGCGTGAAATGAATGCGCCGGTTGTGGCGCTTTCGCAGCTGAGCCGTGCCTGTGAGACTCGTACCGACCACCGTCCGATGCTGTCGGATCTGCGAGAGTCCGGCGCGATCGAGCAGGATGCGGATGTGGTAATGTTTTTATACCGTGATGACTACTATAACAAAGATACAGATACCCCGAATATTGCGGAGGTTATCATAGCAAAACAGCGTAACGGCCCGATTGGAACGGTCAATCTGCTGTGGCAGCCGGAGTTCACAAAGTTTGTGAACCTGGCCAAATAAGGAGATACGATAAGATATGGAACTGTCATTGAAAGCTGAGCAGAAGCAGATACTTTCTCAGAAGATGATTCAGTCTGCGGAGATTCTTCAGATGGCATCGGCCCAGTTGGAAGAATATTTAAATGAGCAGGTATTGGAAAATCCGGTGATGGAGCTGACAGAGCGGGCGCCGGAGGAGTTTGACAACGGGGAACTGGAGAAATATCAGTGGATTTGCGCACATGATGAGCAGAATCGTTATCTTTATCAGAAGATTGAGGCTGCGGATGATGATTTCCCGGAGTGGAATATGGATACCAGCGGACCGGAGACGCTGAAAGAATATCTCTGGAGTCAGCTGGTGGGACGGCCGCTGACCGGACTGCAGCAGGAGGCGCTTCAATTCCTTATGGAAAGCCTGGATTCCCGCGGATATTTTACAGATTCCCTGGAGAATTTCGCAGAGAGATTTCATATGAAGACAGAGGAAGCGGAAGAACTGCTTCGGATGATTCAGGAACTGGAGCCGTATGGTGTGGGTGCCCGGAATCTGGAGGAATGCCTGTGCCTGCAGCTGGATCACCGTGGGGAGTTGACTGTGCAGCTGAAGCAGCTGATCTGTGAGTATCTCCCGGAGATGGCCAGAAACCAGCTTCCTGTGATCGCAAAGAATATGAAGATTTCGCTGGAGGAAGTGAAGGAGCTCTGCGACATTGTTCGCGGACTGGAGCCAAAACCGGGTGCGAGGTTTTCGGATGTCCGTCAGTTTTCTTATATCAATCCGGATGTGATTGTTGTGAAGTTTAAAGAACATTTTGATATTCTTCTGAACGAGTCTCTGTACCCGGATATCTCACTCAACCGGGAGTATGTGACGATGTGTGCGGAGCAGCAGGATCTGGAAGTGAAGAAATATCTGATGGATAAGATTCATCAGGTGGAGTGGGTGAAGCAGTGTGTGGCCCAGCGCAACGTTACGCTGCTTTCCGTGGTGAAGGAGATTCTGAGATGCCAGGAGGCGTTCTTCTATGGAGGACCGGACCGGCTGAAACCGCTTCGTATGTCAGATGTCGCGGAGACGCTGGAGATCCACGAGTCTACGGTCAGCCGTGCGGTGCGTCAGAAGTATCTGCAGTGCAGCTGGGGGATTTTCCCGCTGGATTATTTCTTTGCGAAAGCGGCGGCAAATCAGGCTGCCGATCGTCCGGCGCAGGCAACGACGACGGATGTGAAGCGGGAGTTGACCGCTGTGATCCGGGATGAGGATAAGAAGAAACCTTACAGTGACCGGGTACTGGCAGAACTGCTGGGAGAGAAAGGGTATGTGATTTCCCGGCGTACGGTAGCGAAATATCGTGAGGAACTGGGAATTCCGGGGACGACCGGACGAAAAGTGTATTGAACCCCAGTTGTATTGTGTGGGATCAGGTTTGCACCTGGTCCCATTTTGTATTGTACTTAAGCATAATTCTCAGCTTCGAAACATACAATATAAGTAAGGTGTTAAAGATCAGAAACATAAGGAGAGAAGAAGATGGAGAAGACACATTACTCCATATCGGAAGCCTGTAAAGATGTGGGAGTAGAATCCCATGTGCTTCGGTACTGGGAGGACGAGCTGCATCTGGAGATACCGCGTAATGGAAAAAACCATCGGTATTATACAGAATTACATATCCGGTTGTTTCAGAAGATAAAGGAATTAAAAGAAAAGGGATACCAGCTGAAGGCGATTGAACAGGTACTGGAACGGATGATTGCGGGAGATGACACCTGTGACCCGGATGAGGTGCTGGAACAGAATGCAGTGACAATTTTAAAAGAAGGAAGTGCGGGGGAAGCGATGGAAGGTGAAGCAAAACTCAGAATGGTACCGAAGAAAGAAAACGGAGGCGGCGTGACGGCGGCAAATCCGGACAAAATGGAGCAGTTTCAGCAGATTATGAATCAGATTATCCGAAACGCGATCGGACAGGCCATACAGGAGAATAATGAAACTCTGAGTGAGGAGATCAGCCGCCAGGTCAATGATAAGATGGTGCAGGAGCTGGAATATATGATGCGGATCAGCGATGAGCGTGAGGAAGAGCGGTTTAAGATACTGGATGAAACACTGCGTGCATACCAGAAGGATAACAAAGGCAGAGCAGAAGCAGCTGCGGCCCGGCTTCCGTTTTTTAAAAAGAAAAAATTTGGACGTGGAGGGAAGAAGCTTTCCTGATAAGAAGCTCTTCCGGCAGATGGCACGACAGCTGCCATGCCGGTAAGAGCTTTTTTCAGGCAGGAAATGAACGGAACGGTCAGCGGGATGCCTGCACGAACAGGGAAAAAATCCGTGCGGCTGCCGGGTCCTGTTCCCACAGGTATTCCGGATGCCACTGAACGCCAAGGAAAAATGTCGGGTAATCCGGTTTTTCAATCGCCTCTACCAGTTGATGAGCGGCATGGCCGGATGCAACAAGCCCCGGAGCCACACGGCGCACAGCCTGATGATGCATGCTGTTCACGTTCAGAACCGCACTTCCTGCAATTCTGGCGAGAAGGGTACCGGAGGTGACATCCACTTTGTGAGAAGGAATGTCGTAGTAAAACGGCTGCGTGTGTGCAACCGGGAAATCTTCCGGGAACTGGCTGGGGATATCCTGGTAGATGTCGCCGCCGAGTCCGATGTTGATTAGCTGAATGCCGCGGCAGATCCCGAGGATTGGTTTATTCCGTTCCATGGCAAGCCTGAGCAGCGAGAGCTCCAGGCGGTCTCTTCGAAGGCAGACGTTGCCGCAGTGTGCCTGCGTATCTTCCCCAAAATAGAAGGGGTGAATATCCGGACCTCCGGTAAACAGGACACCGTCGATGGTTTCAAGAAGCTGGGAAAGTTCGGTCTCCTCCAGGTCCAGAGGAAGGATGATCGGAATGCCGCCTGCATTGCGGATTGCCTTCAGGTAAGCAGGACGCATATATGGTTCCTCTTTGTCAACATTGAAATTGGGGGTAAGTGCAATAATCGGTTTTTTCTGTGTCATTACGGAAACTCCTTTCCTGACTGCAGTCTGTGCAGCCCTGAATCATTTTGATGCATGACAGAAACACAAATGCCCCTTCTGCATATCCGGCAGAAGGGGCATCTATGTAAGAATGTAAATTATTCCTCAGAAATAGCACCGGTCGGGCAAACACCTGCGCAGGTACCGCAGCTGATGCAAGCGTCAGCGTCGATTACGTACTGACCATCACCCTGAGCGATAGCGCCTACTGGGCACTCGCCTTCACAGGTACCGCAGCTAACACAAGAGTCAGAAATAACATATGCCATAATAAAGTCCTCCTTATATTCTATAACAATTTGTTGCTTTTATTCTATACTATCTGCTGAAAATATTCAAGTGGAAAATGTTGTACAATTGAATTAAATAGGATACAATATTCAGTTAGCTTTGGGTAACTGCTCGAATACTAAGCAGAGCGTGTATCACGGATTCCCTGCAGAATCACCTGCTTTGCTGCCAGGGCTTCCTGATTGCTCAGCGGTTTGGTATCGTTCAGCGGATAATCGATTCCCAGGTTTTTGTATTTCACCTTGCCCATATCGTGGTAAGGAAGAACATCCAGTGCCTTGACATTGTGCAGGGTGCCGAGGAAACACCCCAGGCGATACAGTTCATTCTGGTCATAGGTGATGCCCGGAACCACGACATGGCGGATCCAGACCGGGATGGCTCTGTCATCCAGATAGCGGGCAAATGCCAGTACCGGTTCCAGCGGCTGGCCGGTCAGTTCCCTGTGCCCCTGCGGATCGATGTGTTTGATGTCAAGCATGACCAGGTCGGTAACGGACATCAGGCGGTCAAAGCGTTCGGTGATTTCCGGCCGGTCCGGCTGAAATGTGATGCCCGAGGTGTCCAGACAGGTGTGGATGCCGCGGTGAGCCGCAGCACCAAAAAGCTCTGTGACGAATTCAATCTGGGCCAGAGGTTCTCCTCCGGTGACGGTGATGCCGCCGCGGCTGTAAAAGGCCCGGTTTTTCTCATATTGAGCCAGGATTTGTGCGACAGTCATCTCCGTGCCTCCGGACATTTTCCAGGTATCCGGATTGTGGCAGTATTTGCAGCGCATCGGACAGCCCTGCAGAAACACAACCAGACGGACCCCGGGTCCGTCTACTGTGCCGAAACTTTCTATGGAATGGACACGTCCAACCATATCAACCGCCTCCTAGATGCTGTCGTGGAATGTACGGGAAATTACTTCGTCCTGCTGCTCTTTCGTCAGTTTGATGAAGTTAACAGCGTAACCGGATACGCGAACCGTCAGCTGAGGATATTTCTCCGGATGAGCCTGTGCATCCAGCAGAGTTTCTTTGGTGAATACATTAACGTTTAAATGATGACCGCCTTTTTCAGCATAACCATCCAGTAATGCTACTAAGTTGTCGATCTGTGCTTCGCTTGCGTGTGCCATATTGAAATTCCTCCTTATTCAGTGATAGGTTGTTTTATTCTCTGTCCAGACCTTCCATCAGGTTCGGAATGGAGCATGCCTGGTTAATGCCGCACTCCAGGTCTACGTCGATATCGCCCATGAACAGGCTGTCCTCTTTGCCCAGTGCGCCCGGGATGATGGAGAAGGTATTAGAGATACCGTCCTGTGCATCGCGGAACGGAAGCTTGGCAACGGAAGCCAGGGAAGCGACTGCGCCGTGGGTGTCGCGGCGGTGCATCGGGTTGGCGCCCGGTGCAAATGCCTGTCCGGCTTTTCTGCCGTCCGGGGTGGATCCGGTAGCTTTTCCGTAAACGACGTTGGAAGTAATCGTCAGGATGGAAGTGGTCGGAATACCATCGCGGTAGCAGTGGATTCGTTTTACATAGTTCATAAAGGTGTGAACGATATCAACGGCGATTTGGTCAACACGGTCATCGTCATTGCCGTATTTCGGGAAGTCTCCCTCCACCTCATAGTCGGTTGCAATGCCGTTTTCATCACGGATTACACGTACTTTGGCATATTTGATCGCGGACAGGGAGTCTGCGACTACAGAAAGACCTGCAATACCGGTTGCAAACCAGCGGGTTACCTTGTGATCGTGCAGTGCCATCTGAAGTCTCTCATAGCAGTACTTGTCGTGCATGTAATGAATGATATTCAGGCTGTTTACATAAACACCTGCCAGCCACTCCATCATATCACGGTAGCGGTCCATGACCTCATCGTAGTCCAGATACTCGGAAGTAATCGGGCGGTATTTCGGTCCAACCTGCTTTTTGCTGACTTCATCCACACCGCCGTTGATTGCGTACAGCAGACATTTTGCCAGGTTTGCACGTGCTCCGAAGAACTGCATTTCCTTTCCGACTCTCATGGAAGATACGCAGCAGGCGATCGCATAGTCATCACCGTGGGTCACACGCATCAGGTCATCGTTCTCGTACTGCACGGAAGAGGACTCGATGGAAGTCTTTGCGCAGAAGCGTTTGAAGTTGTCCGGAAGACGGGTGGACCACAGGACAGTCAGGTTCGGCTCCGGAGCGGTTCCAAGATTCTGAAGGGTATGCAGATAACGGTAGGACATCTTGGTTACCATATGACGTCCGTCGATACCGACACCGCCGATGGACTCCGTTACCCAGGTCGGGTCACCGGAGAACAGTGCATTGTACTCCGGAGTGCGGGCAAATTTCACGAGACGCAGTTTCATGATGAAATGATCCACGAACTCCTGAATCTGTTCCTCGGTGAAGGTGCCTTCTGCGAGGTCGCGCTCTGCGTAGATATCAATGAAGGTGGAAGTACGTCCAAGAGACATTGCTGCGCCGTTCTGTTCTTTGACAGCAGCCAGATAACCAAAATAGGTCCACTGGATTGCTTCCTGTACGTTATTTGCCGGTCTGGAGATGTCATAGCCGTAGATCTTGCCCAGTTCTTTCAGTTCCTTCAGGGCGCGGATCTGCTCGGACAGCTCTTCGCGGTCACGGATAATGTGGGAGTACATGCTGCTTCGGGTGGTTGCCTTCTGCTCCTCTTTGTCTGCGATCAGGCGGTCCACACCATACAGCGCGATACGGCGGTAGTCACCGATGATACGTCCGCGGCCGTAAGCATCCGGAAGTCCGGTGATGATGTGGCTGGAACGGCATGCACGCATTTCCGGGGTGTAAGCGTCAAAGACACCCGCATTGTGGGTCTTTCTGTGTTTGGTGAAAAATTCTACGATTTCAGGATCTACCTGATAACCGTTGTCTGCGCAGGCTTTCTCTGCCATACGGATACCGCCGTAAGGCTGTAAGGAACGCTTGAACGGTTTGTCGGTCTGGAATCCGACGATCGTTTCTTTCTCTTTATTTAGATATCCAGGGCCGTGGGAAGTAATTGTGGAAATAATTTTGGTATCCATGTCCAGTACACCGCCGGCTTCACGTTCCTGACGGCTTAAATCAAGAACCTGATCCCATAAGTCCAGGGTGTTCTGTGTCGGACCTGCAAGAAATGCATCGTCTCCATCATAAGGCGTATAGTTTTTCTGAATAAAGTCGCGGACATT
>JALFHZ010000108.1 GCA_022776445.1 Lachnospiraceae bacterium | reverse complement strand
AGCCTGTTAAACAGCATGTTCTTTGACCCGAGACGTTATGATCTGGCCAAAGTCGGCAGATATAAATTTAATAAGAAGCTTCATTTCAAGAACCGTATCAAAGGTCACACGCTGGCTGAAGATGTGGTAGATACCACCACCGGTGAGGTGCTCGCGGAAGCAGGAACCACCATTGACAAGGAACTGGCGACCACCCTGCAGAATGCTGCTGTACCGTATGTATGGATTCAGGGTCCGGACCGCAACTACAAAGTACTTTCCAACCTGATGGTAGATCTGGCTGCTTATGCGGAGTTTGATCCGGAAGAGGCGGGAGTTACGGAGTTAGTATATTTCCCGGTTCTGAAAACTATTCTGGAAGAAGCTGGCGATGACCAGGCAGTTCTGAAAGATCTGGTTCACCGCAACATCAGTGAGCTGATTCCGAAGCATATTACCAAGGAAGATATCCTTGCTTCCATCAACTACAACATGCATCTGGAAGGCGAGATCGGCAGTGCAGATGATATCGACCATCTGGGCAACCGTCGTATCCGTGCGGTCGGCGAGCTTTTACAGAACCAGTACCGTATCGGTCTGTCCCGTATGGAACGTGTAGTAAGAGAGCGTATGACCACCCAGGATATGGATGGCATCACACCGCAGTCCCTGATTAATATCAAGCCGGTGACTGCAGCGGTGAAGGAGTTCTTCGGAAGTTCTCAGCTGTCGCAGTTTATGGACCAGAATAACCCGCTTTCCGAGCTGACGCACAAGAGACGTCTGTCCGCTCTGGGTCCTGGCGGTCTGTCCCGTGACCGTGCCGGATTCGAGGTTCGAGATGTACACTACACGCACTATGGACGTATGTGCCCGATCGAGACCCCTGAGGGACCGAACATCGGTCTGATCAACTCTCTGGCTACCTATGCGAGAGTGAACCAGTACGGCTTTATCGAGGCTCCGTATCGTGTGGTTGACAAGACCGATCCGACCAACCCGATCGTTACCGATGAGGTTGTTTACCTGACCGCGGACGAAGAGGACAACTTCGTGGTTGCGCAGGCGAATGAGCCGCTGGATGAGGAGGGCCATTTTGTTCATACGAATGTTTCCGGACGTTTCCGTGAAGAGACTTCTGAATTCCAGAGAAAGAATATTGACCTGATGGATGTATCCCCGAAGATGGTATTCTCCGTGGCTACTTCCATGATTCCGTTCCTGGAGAACGATGACGCGAACCGTGCGCTGATGGGATCCAACATGCAGCGTCAGGCCGTACCGCTTCTGTCCACCGAGGCCCCGGTAGTTGGTACCGGTATCGAGGGCAAGGCAGCCGTTGACTCCGGTGTCTGTGTGGTTGCAAGACATGCCGGTGTCGTTGAGCGTTCCGCTTCCAACGAGATCATCATCAAGCGTGATGACAACGGTGCGAAGGATGTTTATCATCTGACCAAATTCAAGAGAAGCAACCAGTCCAACTGCTACAACCAGAAGCCGATCGTCTACAAGAATGATCATGTTGAGGTTGGCGAGGTAATCGCAGATGGTCCGTCCACCAGCAATGGTGAGATCGCTCTTGGTAAGAACCCGCTGATCGGTTATATGACCTGGGAAGGTTACAACTACGAGGATGCGGTTCTGTTAAGTGAGAGACTGGTTATGGACGATGTTTATACATCTGTTCATATTGAGGAATATGAAGCAGAGGCACGTGATACCAAGCTGGGACCGGAAGAGATCACCCGTGATGTTCCGGGCGTCGGTGACGATGCACTGAAGGATCTGGATGAAAGAGGTATTATCCGGATCGGAGCAGAGGTTCGTGCCGGTGATATCCTGGTTGGTAAGGTTACTCCGAAAGGAGAGACGGAGCTGACTGCGGAGGAGAGACTGCTTCGTGCCATCTTTGGCGAAAAGGCAAGAGAAGTTAGAGATACCTCTCTGAAGGTACCGCACGGTGCTTACGGTATTATCGTGGATGCCAAGGTATTTACCAGAGAGAATGGCGATGAGCTGGCTCCCGGCGTAAACCAGAGCGTACGCATCTACATTGCTCAGAAACGTAAGATTTCTGTAGGCGATAAGATGGCAGGCCGTCATGTTAACAAAGGTGTCGTTTCCCGTGTACTTCCGGTAGAGGATATGCCGTTCCTGCCGAACGGACGTCCGCTGGATATCGTGCTGAACCCGCTGGGCGTGCCGTCCCGTATGAATATCGGTCAGGTTCTGGAGACACATCTGAGTCTGGCGGCAAAGGCACTCGGATTCAACATTGCGACTCCGGTATTCGATGGTGCAAGTGAGATTGATATCATGGATACGCTGGATGTTGCCAATGATTATGTAAATGACACCTGGGAGAACTTCCAGGAGAAATACAGCGACAAGCTGAAACCGGAAGTGATGGAGTATCTGGGCGAGCATCTGGAACACAGAGAACTGTGGAAAGGTGTACCGCTGAGAAGAGATGGTAAAGTCAGACTGCGTGACGGCCGTACCGGTGAGTATTTTGACAGCCCGGTTACCATCGGTCACATGCACTACCTGAAGCTGCATCATCTGGTTGATGATAAGATTCACGCACGTTCCACCGGCCCATACTCCCTGGTTACCCAGCAGCCTCTGGGCGGTAAGGCGCAGTTTGGCGGACAGCGTTTCGGTGAGATGGAGGTTTGGGCTCTGGAGGCATACGGCGCATCCTATACGCTGCAGGAGATCCTGACCGTGAAGTCCGATGACGTGGTTGGCCGTGTGAAGACCTACGAGGCGATCATCAAGGGTGAGAACATCCCTGAGCCGGGTATTCCGGAGTCCTTCAAGGTACTTCTGAAGGAACTGCAGTCTCTGGGACTGGATGTCAAGGTACTGCGTGATGACAATACAGAGGTAGAGATCGGTGAGAATATTGATTACGGTGAGACCGATCTGCGCTCCATCATTGAGGGCGACCGCCATTACAACCGTGAAGAGTCCTTTGGCGACTATGGCTACAGCCAGCAGGAGTTCAAGGGAGGAGAGCTGGTTGACGTGGACTCCGACCTGGAAGAGGATGACTATACGGATGATTCCGATTTTGATTTCGATGAATCTTCCGACGATGAATAAGAGAAGGGAGTATCGCTCATGCCTGAGACGAATGAAACTTATCAGCCGTTGACATTTGATGCCATCAAGATTGGCCTGGCTTCTCCGGAGAAGATCCTGGAGTGGTCCCATGGCGAGGTTAAGAAACCGGAGACCATCAACTATCGTACTCTGAAGCCGGAGCGCGATGGCCTGTTCTGTGAACGTATTTTCGGACCGAGCAAGGACTGGGAATGTCATTGTGGTAAATATAAAAAAATCAGATATAAAGGCGTTATCTGTGACCGTTGCGGTGTTGAGGTAACCAAATCCAGCGTGCGTAGAGAGCGTATCGGCCATATTGCACTGGCTGCTCCTGTTTCTCACATCTGGTACTTTAAGGGGATCCCGAGCCGCATGGGTCTGATTCTGGATATTTCTCCGAGAGTTCTGGAGAAGGTTCTGTACTTTGCATCCTACATTGTGCTGGATGCAGGTCAGACCAGCCTGTCTTATAAGCAGGTGCTCTCCGAGAAGGAATATCGGGAAGAAGTCGAGAAGTGGGGCTACGGCAATTTCCGTGTGGGAATGGGTGCCGAGGCGATTTTGGAGCTTTTGAAGGCGATTGACCTTGAGAAGGATTCCGAGATGCTGAAGAAAGAGCTGAAGGATGCAAGCGGGCAGAAGCGTGCCCGCATCATCAAGCGTCTGGAAGTGGTTGAGGCATTCCGCAATTCCGGCAACAAACCGGAGTGGATGATCATGACCGTGATTCCGGTGATTCCGCCGGATATCCGCCCGATGGTACAGCTGGACGGCGGCCGCTTTGCAACCTCTGATTTAAATGATCTGTACCGGAGAATTATCAACCGTAACAACCGTCTGGCCCGTCTTCTGGAGCTGGGCGCACCGGATATCATCGTCCGCAACGAGAAGCGTATGCTGCAGGAGGCGGTGGATGCTCTGATTGATAACGGAAGACGCGGCAGACCGGTTACCGGTCCCGGCAACCGTCCGTTAAAGTCCCTTTCCGATATGCTGAAAGGTAAGCAGGGACGTTTCCGTCAGAACCTGCTGGGCAAGCGTGTTGACTATTCCGGACGTTCGGTTATCGTCGTTGGACCGGAGCTGAAGATTTATCAGTGCGGTCTTCCGAAGGAGATGGCGATCGAGCTGTTCAAACCGTTCGTTATGAAGGAACTGGTACAGAATGGTACTGCACACAATATCAAGAGCGCGAAGAAGATGGTAGAGCGCCTGCAGACGGAAGTCTGGGATGTACTTGAGGATGTCATCAAAGAGCATCCGGTTATGCTGAACCGTGCACCTACCCTGCACAGACTGGGTATTCAGGCATTTGAGCCGATCCTGGTAGAAGGTAAGGCAATCAAGCTGCATCCGCTGGTATGTACCGCATTCAACGCGGACTTCGATGGTGACCAGATGGCAGTGCATCTGCCGCTGTCCGTGGAAGCACAGGCAGAGTGCCGTTTCCTGCTGCTGTCACCGAACAACCTGCTGAAGCCGTCCGATGGCGGTCCGGTAGCCGTTCCTTCACAGGATATGGTACTTGGTATCTATTACCTGACTCAGGAGCGTCCTGGAGCTAAGGGCGAGGGCAAGGTATTTAAGAGCGTCAACGAGGCAATTCTGGCATATGAGAATGGTGTTGTGACGCTGCACACCAGAATTTTCGTAAGAGTGAAGAAAACCATGCCGGATGGCACCGTGAAGACCGGAACCGTAGCTTCCACGCTGGGCCGTTTTATTTTCAACGAGATCATTCCGCAGGATCTCGGTTTTGTGGACAGAAGTGTAGAGGGCAATGAACTGCTGCTGGAGGTTGACTTCCATGTGGGCAAGAAACAGCTGAAGCAGATTCTGGAGAAGGTTATCAACGTGCATGGTGCAACCCAGACGGCTGTAACACTGGATGACATCAAGTCCATCGGTTACAAGTATTCCACCAGAGCGGCAATGACCGTATCCATTTCCGATATGACCGTGCCGGCATCCAAGCCGAAGCTGATTGCTGATGCGCAGACAACCGTTGACCGCATTGCGAAGAACTTCCGCCGTGGTCTGATCACAGAGGAAGAGCGTTATAAAGAAGTTATTGAAGTATGGAAAGAGACGGATGATCAGCTGACACATGATCTGCTGACCGGACTGGATAAGTATAACAACATCTTCATGATGGCAGACTCCGGTGCGCGTGGTTCTGATAAGCAGATCAAACAGCTGGCAGGTATGCGTGGACTGATGGCAGATACTACCGGTCACACCATCGAGCTGCCGATCAAATCCAACTTCCGTGAGGGTCTGGACGTACTGGAGTATTTCATGTCCGCACACGGTGCACGAAAAGGTATGTCTGATACCGCGCTGCGTACCGCGGACTCCGGTTATTTGACCCGTCGTCTGGTAGATGTTTCTCAGGATCTGATTGTCCGTGAAGTAGACTGCTGTGAAGGCAAGGATATTCCGTATATGGAGATCAAGGCATTCACGGATGGCAAAGAGACCATCGAGAGCCTGAAAGAGCGTATCACCGGCCGTTATATTGCAGAGACGATCACGGATCCGGATACAGGAGAAGTGGTTGTGAAGGCAAACCATATGTGTACGCCGAAGCGCGCAGCTGCAGTCATGAAGGTGCTGGAGAAGCAGGGACGTAATACAGTAAAGATCCGTACCGTTCTGACCTGTAAGTCTCACATCGGTGTCTGCGCGAAATGTTACGGGGCCAACATGGCAACCGGACAGCCGGTACAGGTTGGTGAGGCAGTCGGTATTATCGCTGCACAGTCCATCGGTGAGCCTGGTACTCAGCTGACGATGCGTACCTTCCATACCGGCGGTGTTGCGGGCGGCGATATCACACAGGGTCTTCCTCGTGTCGAAGAGCTGTTTGAGGCACGTAAGCCGAAGGGTCTTGCGATTATCTCCGAATTTGGCGGTGTCGTAGCTCTGAAGGATACCAAGAAGAAGCGTGAGATCATGGTTACCGATCCGGAGACCGGCAACTCCAAGACCTATCTGATCCCATACGGATCCAGAATCAAGGTTCAGGATGAACAGGTGATCGAGGCCGGTGACGAGCTGACTGAGGGTAGTGTCAATCCACACGATATCCTCAAGATCAAGGGGGTTCGTGCGGTTCAGGACTACATGCTGCAGGAAGTACAGCGTGTATATCGTCTGCAGGGTGTTGAAATCAACGATAAGCACGTTGAGATGATTGTTCGCCAGATGCTGAAGAAGATTCGTGTCGAAGAAAGCGGTGACAGCGATGTGCTGCCGGGCGTTTCCATGAATGTTCTGGAGTTCAATGAGATGAACCAGAAGCTGATTGATGAGGGCAAGAAGCCGGCAGAAGGCAAACAGGTTATGCTTGGTATCACCAAGGCATCTCTGGCTACCGATTCCTTCCTGTCAGCAGCATCCTTCCAGGAGACCACCAAGGTTCTGACCGAGGCTGCGATCAATGGTAAGGTTGACCATCTGATCGGTCTGAAGGAGAATGTCCTGATTGGTAAGCTGATTCCGGCAGGTACCGGCATGAAGCGCTATCGTTCTGTAAAGCTGGATACTGATATCGAGATGGAGGACGATATTTTGCTGGATGACGATGATGATATCGTTCTGTCCGATGCAGAAGAGATGGAGGAAGCTCCGGAGGTATTTGATATTGACGATTCTGTGGAAGAAGAACCTTCTGACGAAGAGTAATTGACAAGCGAATACAGCTGAAATATTGTGGCCTGCCGCATGATGCGGCAGGCCTTTTTTTAATTATGTAGTTAAAACAATAACAAGGAAGATTCATATACAGGAAGCACTATGATAAAAGAATAACAAAACGTTATGGAACGATAATATGTTATTATGGCACTCGTTAATCTGCAAAAAAAATACAGATTGATATTGATAAAATTTAATCAATATAGTACGAAAAAAGGAGGTGCTATTAAGAAAATGTTAATAATAACCAAAAAAGCATAAACAATATTGTAACTTGTGTCATTTCCAGACGCATAAGATTTTGATATACTAACCCAGGTTCTAAAGTTATTTTTTTAACAATAAATAGTTAAAAAAATCACATCACATGAAGGGGGATTCGTATGAAAGACGAAAGAAACAAACAAGTAGTACATGATGATGTCGTGACTGCCGACAAGTTCCACATGTCTGACCTGCTTTGCAAAGAGGACTGGCTGGCGATCTGGGGCGCGTTTATTATCATGGCCATCGCTTCGGTTGGAGTGATTACGGGGGCTTACAAGTTCAAGGGTACTACCTTTGGAAAATGGGGTGGAGAAAAGGGATCCATTCTGCAGTTTTTCAACGGCAGTGAAACCTGTGTGAAAACATGGGTCGGCATTCTTGTTACATTTATTGCGCTGGCAGTGATTTTTACGGTAGCGAATAAAATGATGAAAAAAGATGCAGCAAAATATGCAAAAGCGTTTCTTGCGGTATTTGCACTGACTGCACTGGTGCGTCTGATTTCTTCTCAGGTAACCTTCAGTAAATATCTGGAGTATGCATTCTGGGCACTGATTATCGGACTGATTATCTCCAATCTGATGAAGGTTCCGGAGTGGCTGAAGCCGGCAGTGCAGACGGAGTTCTACATCAAGACCGGTCTGGTTCTGATGGGCGCTTCGGTACTGTTCTCCAATATTCAGAAATTCGGTCTGTACGGTCTGGGTATCGCATGGCTGGTAACTCCGGTTGTTATCATTTTCATGTGGTTTCTGGGAACCAGAGGTCTGAAAATGGATAACAAGCGCATGGTGATTACCATTGCGGCCGCTACATCTGTCTGCGGTACTTCCGCAGCAATCGCAACTGCAGCAGCATGTAAAGCAAAGAAAACGGACCTGACATTTGCGGTTGGTATTTCACTGATCTTTACGGTTCTGATGATGGTAGGCATGCCGCTGTTCTGCAGAGTCATTGCCATGGATCCGATGGTTGGCGGAGCGTGGATTGGCGGAACTGTAGACTCTACCGGTGCCGTAGTGCTTGCCGGTAATGCCCTGGGCGAGCTTGCCGGACAGGTTGCAGCGCTGGTTAAGATGATTCAGAACATTCTGATTGGTTTCATTGCTTTTGCAGTGGCAGTATTTTTCACCACGAAGGTTGACAAGACCGCAGGTCAGACCGTAGGAGCTTCTGAGATCTGGCACAGATTTCCGAAATTCATTCTGGGCTTCATCGGAGCATCCCTGTTCTTCTCCTTTGTGTTCCAGGGAACCATCGGTGTGGAAGCGACTGCAAGCATCCTGTCCTGCCTGAAAGAATTCCAGACCTGGTGCTTTGCACTGGCATTCACCTGTATCGGTCTGGAGACCAACTTTAAGGAGATGGCAGAACAGTTCCAGGGCGGTAAGCCATTTGTACTGTACATCGTAGGTCAGACGTTCAACCTGGTGCTGACTCTGCTTGTGGCATGGGCTCTGCTGAGCGGAAGATTTTTCCCGATTCCGAACATTACAGTATAAACACAGGATGTTAACGCAAAAGCGGGGAGTGATAGGACAATATGAAAAGTAAGAAGATTACTCTGTTAAATGCAGTTGGCTGGGGTGGAACCATTGTGTTTGCAGCTGCTGTGATCATTGCGGTCTACATGATGGCACATGGTATGGGACAGGTTCCTGGGATTGATTTTGGACCGGGACAATACTATTATACGGATATTCCTGGCTGGCAGAAATATTTTATACCGAATCATTATGAAAATCACGTCCCGCTGGCGGTTCTGATCGGATTGTTCTTTGCGTGGGGATTGCTGATGTATCGGTTATGGACATTTCTGGATAGTAAATGGAAATGAAAATGATTCTCAAAACATTGACAATTTCAAAATCCGGCTGTATAATGTGACTGTATCAGAAGCTGTCAGAATGACAGCTGTTATTAATAAGAAGGGTTGCAGATATGGCTGATTGGATTATTGGTATTATCATAGCGGCAGCGGTGACAGCGGTGGTCGCAAAGAAGGTAAAAGATATAAAGGCAGGAAAAAGCGGCTGCGGTTGTGGCTGTTCCGGGTGCGGCGGAAGCTGTCCGGGCTGCGTAAGCAGCGAAGAGAAAACACACTGAAAATTCAAAGTTGTTTTTCGCTTGCACAGATAAGGGACATGTGATATAATTTTTCAGAAGTATCTCAATATAACAGGAGGCGAGAACATGAAGCACGTTAAAACTTTGAATAACAAAACCTTAAAAGAGTCCATGAAGAAGGGCGGATGCGGCGAATGCCAGACTTCCTGCCAGTCCGCATGCAAGACTTCCTGTACCGTTGGCAACCAGAGCTGTGAGAATGCGAACAGATAAGAATCTGGCTGGACATATCGTTACAGTAGGCAAGGCAGACAAGAATTGACCCCTATGGTCTTGTAGGGGTCTTTTCATTGTCTGCCTATATGTGCGTTGGGAGACAGTCCCAACCAGATAAGGAGAATATCAGTGATTCATCAATACAAGAACAATGGCTATGATATTGTAATGGACATTGCCAGCGGTTCCGTCCATGTCGTGGACGATGTGGTATATGATGCCATTGCGATGCTGGAGCCGGTGATGGGCGAACTGGAAGCGGCTGCGCCGATTCCGGAGGAGGCACGCAGAGAGACTGTACAGAAGCTGTCTCAGCATTACCCGGCAGAAGAGGTGGAAGAAGCTCTTCAGGAAGTACAGGAGCTGATTGATGCAGAGGAACTGTACACCAAAGATATTTATAAGAATTACATCACCGATTTTAAGAAGCGGCAGACTGTTGTGAAGGCGCTCTGCCTGCATATTGCTCACGACTGCAATCTTGGCTGCAAGTACTGTTTTGCGGAGGAAGGCGAATATCACGGAAGACGTGCGCTGATGAGCTTTGAAGTAGGTAAAAAGGCTTTGGATTTTCTGATTGCGAATTCCGGAAATCGCCGGAATCTGGAAGTGGATTTCTTCGGCGGCGAACCGCTGATGAACTGGGAGGTCGTAAAGCAGTTAGTAGAGTATGGCCGGTCTCAGGAGGAGGAACATAATAAGAAGTTTCGTTTCACTCTGACGACGAACGGTGTACTGCTGAATGATGAGATTATGGAGTTCTGCAACCGTGAGATGAGCAATGTGGTGATGAGTCTTGACGGCCGCAGGGAGGTCAATGATTTCATGCGTCCGACTCGCAACGGACATGGAAGCAGCTATGATATCATCGTTCCGAAATTCCAGAAGTTTGCCAAAAGCCGTGCCGGCAAGGACTACTATGTGCGCGGAACCTTTACCCGGCACAATCTGGATTTTTCCGAAGATGTGAAGCATTTTGCGGATCTGGGATTTGACCAGATGTCGATTGAGCCGGTTGTGGCTGCTCCGGAAGAACCGTACTCCATCCGTGAGGAGGATCTGCCGAAGATTCTGGAAGAGTACGATAAGCTGGCAGTAGAGTATATTAAGCGGAAAAAAGAGGGAAGAGGCTTCAATTTCTTCCATTTTATGATTGATCTGAATCAGGGACCGTGTGTGGCGAAGCGGCTTTCCGGCTGCGGATCCGGTACCGAGTACCTGGCGGTGACTCCATGGGGAGATTTCTATCCGTGCCATCAGTTTGTAGGCCAGGAGAAATTCCTGATGGGCAATGTGGATACCGGCATTACCCGGACGGATATCCGTGACGAATTTAAGCTTTGCAATGTATATGCAAAAGAAAAATGCCGGAACTGCTTTGCCAGATTTTACTGCAGCGGCGGCTGTGCGGCAAACTCTTACAATTTCCATGGGTGTATAACCGACGCTTATGACATCGGCTGCGAGATGCAGAAGAAACGGATTGAGTGTGCGATTATGATAAAGGCAGCACTGGCGGACAGTGCAGAATGAGAGGAGAAAGATCATGAAGAACAGTAAAGTGAAGGGCCTGCTCGGCCTGCTGGTTCTTCTGTTCGCAGTGGCTCTGTTTGGATTCTTTGGTTATGACACCATGGATGATATCAAACTTGGCCTGGATCTGGAGGGCGGTGTCAGCATCACTTACCAGACTGTGAAGGAGAACCCGACATCCGAAGAGATGTCCGATACGATTTACAAGCTGCAGCAGCGTGTGCAGAATTACAGCACTGAGGCTGAAGTGTATCAGGAAGGTGACAACCGGATCAACATTGATATCCCGGGTGTTTCGGATGCCAATGAGATTCTGGAAGAACTCGGCAAACCGGGTTCCCTGATTTTTGCGGATGAGAGTGGTAATGTCATTCTGACCGGCGATCAGGTAGCTTCTGCAAAAGAAGGGATGATTGACCAGAACGGCATGAAGGAAGCGATTGTAAGTCTGACCTTTACCGATGAAGGTTCCAAGGCATTTGCTGAGGCAACCAGCAAGAATGTCGGCAAACATATCGCGATTATCTATGATGGTATGATTTATTCCAACCCGGTAGTAAAGCAGGCGATCACAGGCGGTCAGTGCCAGATTGACGGTATGGAAACCTTCGAGGAAGCTTCCGAGCTGGCAGCTACGATCCGTATCGGTTCCCTTTCTCTGGAACTGGAAGAGCTGCGTTCCAACGTGGTTGGTGCGAAACTGGGGCAGGAGGCCATTTCCACCAGTTTGAAGGCAGGTGCGATCGGCTTTGCGATTGTGGTAGTTTTCATGATGGTGACATACCTGATTCAGGGTCTGGCAGCATCTTTGGCACTGTGCCTGTATGTGGGACTGATCCTGATTCTTCTGGCAGCTTTTGAGGTGACCCTTACCCTTCCGGGTATTGCAGGTATCATTCTTTCTGTCGGTATGGCCGTGGATGCGAATGTCATTATCTTTACCCGTATCAAAGAGGAAATTGGTGTGGGCAAGACCGTCAGATCCGCGATCAAGACCGGTTTTGCGAAAGCGCTGTCTGCAATTGTGGACGGCAACATCACCACGTTAATTGCGGCAGCAGTTCTGTATCTGCGTGGTTCCGGTACGGTGAAAGGTTTTGCTACCACGCTGGCGATTGGTATCGTTCTTTCCATGTTTACCGCGCTGTTTGTAACGAAAGGTGCGCTGTATGCGCTGTACAATCTGGGCTTTGAGAATCCGAAGTTTTATGGTGTGCGCAAGAAAGGCAAGCTGATTGATTTCCTTGGAAAGAGGAAGATCTGTTTTGCTATTTCCATCGTTATGATTGTAGCCGGATGGGCTGCCATGGGAATGAACTTTGCGCAGAACGGACGCGTTCTGAACTATGGCATGGACTTTACAGGTGGTACTTCCACCAACGTAACCTTCAATGAGAACCTGTCTCTGGAAGATATTTCTGCCC
>JALFHZ010000037.1 GCA_022776445.1 Lachnospiraceae bacterium | reverse complement strand
TCAGTAATACCATGGCACCGACATTGCTGTCATTTGCGTTTTCCCCATTTATGAGCATGACCGGTCTTTCCGGTGTGGTGAAAGCGATCTGGATTGCTTTTGGATGTCGTATTATGATAGGCGTAGTCGCAGGGTGGGTATGGATTTTACTGAAGAAGTGCAGCATGAATCAGCTGATTGCACTTCCGGTCACCGGTTTTATCGGATCTATGACCAATACTATCTTTGTAATGGGAAGTATTTATATTTTACTGGCACAGGAATATGCTTCTGTGAAAAGCGTGGCAATCGATGCAGTATGGGGATTGATTATGGGAACCATTACGGCGTCCGGTATTCCGGAGGCGATTGCGGCTGCAATTCTTGTGGCTTTCATTGGGAAAGCGCTGATTCGTTTTGTTGGAGAATGAATGATTACTACTAAATATAGTATAATATTTTTTTGATACATACATGTTATAGGAGCAGTAATTTTACTGCTCCATTTTTTTAGAAAAAGCTTGACGAAGCCTTTTATTTTCATTATAATTGAGAAGATGTTTAATTAAAATAGTCGGAATGTGTTTACCAGATATGCTATTATAAGAGGAGGTGCCGCGATATGAAAATGACTTTCCAGCCAAAGAACAGACAGAGATCTAAAGTTCATGGTTTCAGAGCTAGAATGAGTACTCCAGGTGGAAGAAAAGTATTAGCAGCAAGAAGAGCTAAAGGCAGAGCGAAATTATCAGCTTAATGAACCAAGGTCACAAATTCAACAAAGATTTGTGACCTTTTTTTTCACGTAAGTAATGAGCAGCGCGTTTAAAAATAAAGAAGCAAAAATCATGCCTGCATGATTTTTTGCAGATGTATTTTTAAACATAGGGAGAATGCCCGTGATCAATCAAGGCGGTTATTAAGATGAAAAGATTTCCAAGTATCAAGAAAAATTCAGATTTCCAGAATATTTACCGTACTGAGAAATCCTATGCCAACAGACAGTTGGTTATATATGTAAGACGGACAGACGATATGGGAAGGCGTATCGGTATTTCCGTCAGTAAAAAAGTAGGAAACAGTGTGGTGAGACATCACCTGACTCGTCTCATCCGGGAAAGTTTCCGTTTGAATCAGGAATCACTGGAGACAGGATTGGACATCGTCGTTGTAGCGAGAGCTGCGGCAAAAGAAGCAGAATACAAAACGATTGAACGTGCATTTTTGCACCTTTGCGGACTGCATAACATTTTAAGAGAATCGAAGTGAGCGTATGATTAAGAAATTAATGATTTTGATGATCAGAGGATATCAGATTTTTTTATCCCCATTGAAAGTGTATACTCACTGTATTTACACACCTACGTGTTCTCAATACGCCATTGAGGCACTTCAGAAGTATGGTGTGCTGAAAGGATCATGGTTGTCTGTGAAGAGGATACTCCGGTGTCATCCATGGGCAAAAGGCGGTTATGACCCAGTTCCGTAACATATGAGGAGGTAGCAGCGTGGAATACTTAGTTCTGACTAAGAGCGGGGGAATGATTTTAGGCCCCATTTCCATGATTCTCGGTTGGATCATGGATGCATTATTCAAGTTTACCAGCATGTTTGGTGTATTGAATATTGGTTTATGTATTATTTTGTTTACACTGGTAGTAAAAGTACTCATGTTTCCGCTGACCATCAAACAGCAGAAATCTTCGAAACTGATGGCTGTCATGCAGCCTGAAATTGCGGCAATTCAGAACAAATATAAAGGTAAAACAGACAATGATTCCATGATGCGGATGAATGTCGAGACGAAGGCGGTTTATGAAAAGTACGGAACCTCCATGACCGGCGGATGTCTGCAGCTGGTGATCCAGATGCCGATTCTGTTTGCTCTTTATCGTGTTATTTATAATATTCCTGCGTACGTTTATTCTGTAAAAGAATATTTTATGCAGGTCGTTCATGCGATCAGCGGAGTGGCTGATTTTTCCGCACTGCCGGAAGGAGCTGCGGCACAGCTGATGCAGTTTGCAACGGATCACAATGTCTCTCTGAACACCATGCCGGCGCTTGGTGATCTGACCGGGCTGAGCGGTGAGGCACTGGGCAATAAGATGGTGGATATTCTGTACAAGCTGAACCCGGCACAGTGGACAGAGCTTGGCAATGCATTCCCGAATGCGGCTTCCGTGATTTCTGAAAATGCGGCAGCGATTGAGAGCATGAACTCTTTCCTGGGAATCAATCTGGCAACAAACCCGTGGCAGGGATTTATGCCGAACATGGCATGGCTGATCCCGATTCTGGCAGGCTTGACACAGTGGTTTTCTGCGAAGCTTATGATGGCAAATCAGAGTCAGCCGCAGGATGAGAATTCCACCAGTGCTCAGATGATGAAGCAGATGAACGTTATGATGCCTCTGATGTCTGTATTTTTCTGCTTTACCTTCCCGGCAGCAATTGGTATCTACTGGGTTGCCAGCAGTGCATTTCAGATCATTCAGCAGGTGATTGTCAATGCATATCTGGATAAGGTGGATATTGATGAGATGATTGCGAAGAACCTGGAGAAAGCGAATAAAAAACGTGCAAAACAGGGACTTCCGCCTCAGAAGATCAATAAGACCGCCAGCGAAAGCTTAAAGCAGATTCAGGCTGTTCAGGAGCGTGAGGAAGCGACGCGCAATGAAAAGCTGGAGAAGACCAGAGAGCAGATGAAGGAGTCCAACGAATATTATAATAAAGATGCAAAACCGGGCAGCCTGGCGGCGAAAGCCAATATGGTAGCTAAGTATAACGAAAAGCACAATAAATAGGAGGGAATGGCAATGGATATGATTACAATTTCTGCAAAGACATTGGATGAGGCGATTACCAAAGCCCTGATTGAATTACAGATTACCAGTGATCATTTGCATTATGAAGTAATTCAGAAGGAAAGTTCCGGACTGTTTGGAATTTTCGGCGTAAAGCCGTGTGTGATTCGTGCAAGAGCCAAGAGCGAAGAGGAAGAGAAGGCAGAAAGAGCCGAAAAGGGAGCAGAAAAGAAACCGGAGAAGAAGCCGGAAAAGAAACCGGATGAGAAAAAGGCTCCGGTGAAAGAGGAAAAGCCAGCGGCAAAGCCTGTGGAGAAAAAGCCAGAGAGGCCAGCGGCAAGACCGGTCGAGAAAGTTGCAGAAAAGCCAGCAGAAAAACAGGCGGAGAAGTCTGCTGAGAAATCTTTTGAAAAGCCGGAAAGAAAAGAATCCGCAAAAAACAGAAAAGATTTTGACAAAAAGAAAAATCAGCCGAAACGGGAAGAGCCGGAAGCAAAGCCAAAACAGCCGCTGAAGGTGGATGCGGAAAAAGTGCAGAAGGATGCGAAGGAATTCCTGCTTCAGGTATTCGGAGCAATGGGAATGGAAGTAACCATTGAGACTGTTTTTGATGCGGAAGAAGGCGAACTGCTTGTGATGATGAATGGTGATGATATGGGCATTCTCATCGGCAAACGCGGGCAGACACTGGATTCGCTGCAGTATCTGGTAAGTCTGGTAGTGAATAAGGAAACAGAAGGGTATCTGAGAGTCAAACTGGATACGGAGAATTACCGTGAGAGAAGAAAAGAGACGCTGGAAACACTTGCTAAGAATATTTCTTACAAGGTAAAGCGGACGAAACGTCCGGTATCTCTGGAGCCGATGAACCCTTATGAGAGAAGAATTATTCATTCCGCACTTCAGAACGATCGTTATGTGGTAACACGAAGCGAGGGAGAAGATCCATATCGCCATGTTGTCATTTCTCTGAAGAGAGAGAATTACGGCAGCGGAGGCGGACGCAGGGATCGATATCAGTCCCGTCGGGATAAAGACAGAGACAATCGTCCGGAAAAGACAGTTAAAAATAATGTGAGTGAATAAAGGCATTGGAAAGGGGTGTCTGGTAGTGGGTTTGCCACCACCGGATGCCCCTGCCGTTTTAGGGATAGAAACAGCAGGAGATAGTGATGCAGAGCAGAAAGACCACGGATACAATCGCAGCAATTGCGACTGCAATGAGCAGTTCCGGAATTGGTATTGTACGGATCAGCGGAAGTGATGCGATTGCAATTGCAGATCAGATTTTTAGAAGTAAGAAAAAAGGAAAAAAACTGGAAAATGTGCCAAGTCATACGATTCATTATGGTGTGATTCAGGATGGAGAAGAAGTCTTGGATGAGGTTTTGGCTGTGGTCATGAGAGGACCTCATAGTTATACGGCAGAAGACACGGTGGAGATTGACTGCCATGGCGGTGTCCTGATTATGAAAAAAATACTGGAAACAGTAATCAAATATGGAGCAAGACCGGCGGAGCCGGGGGAATTTACCAAACGGGCGTTTTTAAACGGAAGAATGGATCTTTCGCAGGCGGAAGCTGTAATGGATTTGATCAATTCCAGTAATGAATATGCCATGAAAAGTTCAGTTCGTCAGCTGAAAGGATCCGTGTCCGGAAAAATTCGAAAACTGAGAGAGAATATTTTATATCAGATTGCATTTATTGAATCAGCTCTGGACGATCCGGAGCATATCTCACTGGATGGATATGAGGAATCACTTCTGAAAATTTTACAGCCGATGATTTCAGAAACCGAACAGATGGTACGTTCGGCAGATAATGGGAGAATTGTGTCGGAAGGTGTGAAAACGGTGATTCTCGGAAAGCCGAATGCGGGAAAATCATCGCTGATGAATGTTCTGGTAGGAGAGGAACGTGCAATTGTAACGGATATTGCAGGTACCACCAGAGATACACTGGAAGAACAGATCCGTCTGCAGGGAATTACGCTGAATGTAGTGGATACAGCGGGAATTCGTGAAACAGATGATGTGGTGGAAAAAATCGGTGTCAATAAGGCGAAAATGACTGCGGATGACGCGGATCTGATTATTTATGTGGTAGATGGTTCCTGCCCGCTGGATGAAAATGATGCGATAATTATGGAACTGATCCGTGACAGAAAAGCGGTTGTGCTTTTGAATAAAACGGATCTGGATATGGTCGTGTCACAGGAAGAACTGGAAGAAAAAACCGGGCATCCGGTAATCGCGATTTCCGCAAAAGAGGAGACTGGAATCGAAGAACTGGAGAAGGTCATTCAGGGAATGTTTTATGAAGGAAAGCTGGATTTCAATAATGAGGTGATTATTACCAATGTGCGTCACAAAACTGCATTGACAGATACTTTAAAGAGCCTTAAGATGGTGGAGCAGAGTATCCATGACGGAATGCCGGAAGATTTTCTGACCATCGATTTGATGGATGCCTATGAGCAGCTGGGAAGCATTCTTGGAGAAGCAGTGGAGGATGATCTGGTAAACGAGATATTCAGCAGATTCTGCATGGGTAAGTGACAGATTGTGATAGAAGAGAAGGAATTTAAAAATGCCATTTTTAGAAGAAAATTATGATATTGTGGTGGTCGGAGCCGGTCACGCGGGATGTGAGGCGGCGCTGGCCTGTGCAAGACTGGGGCTGGAGACCATCGTGTTTACTGTCAGTGTGGACAGTATTGCGCTGATGCCCTGCAATCCCAATATAGGCGGAAGCTCCAAGGGGCATCTGGTACGGGAGCTGGATGCACTGGGCGGAGAAATGGGAAAGAATATTGACAAGACCTTTATTCAGTCCAAGATGCTGAATGAGTCCAAGGGACCGGCGGTTCATTCCCTGCGGGCGCAGGCGGATAAACAGGATTACAGCCGTCAGATGAGAAGAACGCTGGAAAACACGGATCATCTGACGGTGCGTCAGGCAGAGGTGTCGGAGATTATCGTAGAAGACCATCGGATTACCGGAGTGAAGACTTTTTCCGGTGCGGTTTATCATGCAAAGGCCGTGGTGCTGGCAACCGGAACGTATCTGAAGGCACGCTGCATCTATGGTGATGTGAGCAATGCAACCGGGCCGAACGGACTTCAGGCAGCTAACCATCTGACAGATTCACTGATTGCCAACGGAATTGAGATGTTTCGTTTCAAGACCGGAACACCGGCACGTGTGGACAGACGCAGCATTGATTTCACGAAGATGGAGGAGCAGTTTGGAGATGAGCAGATTGTTCCGTTTTCGTTTTCGACCGATCCGGAATCGGTTCAGAAGGAACAGGTATCCTGCTGGCTGACTTATACCAATGAAACCACTCACCAGATCATTCGGGATAATCTGGATCGTTCTCCTTTGTTTTCCGGCGCTATTGAAGGAACCGGTCCGCGTTATTGTCCATCGATTGAAGATAAGGTTGTAAAATTCCCGGATAAGGAGCGGCATCAGGTTTTTATTGAGCCGGAAGGACTTTATACCAATGAGATGTATTTGGGCGGAATGTCCAGTTCACTTCCGGAAGATGTACAGTATGCAATGTACAGAACGGTACCGGGACTGGAACATGTGAAAATTGTTCGTAATGCATATGCAATTGAATACGACTGTATCAATTCTCTGCAGTTGAAACCATCTCTGGAATTTAAGGCAATCCGTGGTTTGTTCAGCGGCGGTCAGTTTAACGGAAGTTCCGGATATGAGGAAGCAGCAGTGCAGGGATTTATGGCAGGTGTCAATGCGGCAATGCTGGTACTTGGTCGGGAGCCGTTTGTGCTGGATCGTTCCCAGGCCTATATTGGTGTACTGATTGACGATCTGGTGACAAAAGAGAATCATGAGCCATACCGCATGATGACTTCCAGGGCAGAATATCGTCTGCTTCTTCGTCAGGATAATGCGGATCTGCGGCTGCGTGGCATCGGTCATGCGATTGGACTTGTGGACGATGAGACGTATGAACATGTGCTGCAGAAGGAAAGGGATATTGCTGCTGAGGTGGAGCGCCTGGAGAAGACAAATGTCGGCGCAAATCCACGTATTCAGGAATTTTTGGAACGCCACGGAAGCACCGCATTGAAAACGGGAGCTACCTTGGCGGAGCTGGTGCGCAGACCGGAGCTTGATTATTTTATGTTAACTGAAATTGATGATAACAGGGCGGACCTGCCACGAGATACCGCAGAACAGGTTAACATAAATATTAAATACGAGGGATACTTAAAACGGCAGCAGCAGCAGGTAGCACAGTTCAAGAAACTGGAAAGCAAAAAGCTTGACCCTGATTTTGACTATAGTACGGTAAAAAGTCTGAGAAGAGAAGCTGTTCAAAAGCTGAATCAGCTGAAGCCGGTTTCGATCGGACAGGCATCAAGAATCTCCGGGGTATCTCCGGCGGATATTTCCGTATTGCTGGTTCATCTTGAGCAGCTTCGTCACCATAAGGCATAGATATCAACAGGAGAGATAAAATGAAACAGTTTTTTGTGGATAAGATGGCAGCCGGACTGAAAGAACTGGGGATAACATTAAATGATCTGCAGCTGGATCAGTTCTTTCAGTATTATGAGCTGTTAATAGAGTGGAATAAGGTGATGAATCTGACGGCAATCACAGAATTGGATGAAGTGGTAAGCAAGCATTTTATCGACAGTCTGACTCTTGTGAAGGCAGCCGATGATCTCGGAGAAACGAAAGCAAAAGTGATAGATGTTGGAACTGGTGCAGGATTTCCAGGAATTCCATTGAAAATTGCTTTTCCTGGATTGAAGATTACTTTGCTGGATTCTCTGAATAAGAGAATTAAATTCCTGAATGAAGTGATTGAAAAATTATCTTTGAGTGATATTGAGACAATTCATGGACGTGCAGAAGATTTCGGCCGCAATCCGGTGTATCGTGAACAGTACGATTATTGTGTATCACGTGCGGTTGCAAATGCAGCAACACTTTCAGAGTATTGCCTGCCGTTTGTGAAAGTAGGAGGCTGCTTTATTCCATATAAGTCAGGAAAGATTGATGAGGAATTGGAAGCAGGAACCAAGGCGATACGTGTGCTTGGCGGTGCGATTGAAAACATCGTACGTTTTCAGCTTCGTTCTGCAGAGGCAGATCGTGCTTTGGTGGTGATTCGGAAGAATGAGAAGACTGCAAAGAAATTTCCGAGAAAAGCAGGGGTACCTTCGAAGGAACCGATTGCCTGATATTGCAGAAGCAATGTGAGTCAGAACACAGTGTTATGGTAAAAGAAGCCAGCCATTTGAATCTTCTATATGCAGAAAGCAGACTGTCTGTTGTGGGCAGCCTGCTTTTATTGGTATGACGGGCATGCCATCAGTCTGTGGTGAAAGTCCACAAGGGGCGTAGTTGCCGACGAACCCCATAGCGATTTCCAAGGTTTGTATCGTGAGGTACAGGCGAGAAGAAGGGATAGCGAAATCGTAGCCTGACGAACAGAAATCTGATACAAGGCGTGTATGGCGGATAAGCTGGCCAATGACAGCGAAGTCCCAAAGGCAACCGTAACCCATGCGCGTAAATCAGGCAGGTAGACGAGGAAAGACTGGGAGGCTTATCCCGCGAGGTCTCACAGGCGGTAACATTTACCGTAGTAACAACGAACTGTGAGAAGTCAGCAGAAGCCGTAGTAGGCAGAGTCCTGAAATGGACAATGCCAAAGGGCTGAACAATGTAACCGTGTAATCAAATGTATGCTCCATGGAATACCTGACAGCAGGAAGAGCAAAACGTAAATGAGTAGGTACTGCGTAACTTAGGGCGAATCCATGGGAACGGAAAGGAGAAAGCACACAAGGCAATGTCGGAACTGTTGGAAAAGATACTGTCCAGAGACAACATGAACGCCGCATACAAAAGAGTCTGTGCCAATAAAGGCGCAGGAGGTGTAGACGAAGTGACGGTCGAGGAACTCGGCGATTATATCAAAGAGAACTGGGACAATATCAGGGAATAAATCAGACGCAGGGAGTACAAACCACAGCCGGTAAGACGGGTGGAAATACCCAAACCTAACGGTGGAGTGAGAAAGCTCGGAATTCCGACCGTAATGGACAGGGTCATTCAGCAGGGCATAGTGCAAGTGATGAGTCCCATGTGTGAGCCTTTGTTTTTGGAATGGAGCTATGGTTTCAGACCGAACAGAAGCTGCGAAATGGCAATCAGGCAATTGCTCGTATACTTAAACGAGGGTTACGAATGGATAGTGGATATCGATCTGGAGAAGTTTTACGACAATGTGCCGCAGGATAAGCTTATGGACAAGGAACTGGAAGCAAGGGGACTCCGTTTCACGAGATACGCCGATGACTGTGTTATCGCAGTTAAGAGTGAATCGAGTGCGAAAAGAGTCATGCGTACAGTGTCGGACTGGATACAGAGGAAGCTGGGACTGAAGGTAAACATGACCAAGACCCATATCACAAGACCACAGAAGCTGAAATACCTCGGGTTCGGATTCTACAAGGACAGCAAAGCAAAAGAATGGAAGTGCAGACCTCATCAGGATTCTGTTAAGAAATTCAAAAGCAAGCTAAAAGAGCTGACCTGTAGAAGAATGCCTGGAACAGTTACGGGCAAGATTGTGAAGGTAAATCAGGTGATAAGAGGCTGGATAAACTATTATGCACTTGGTTCCATGAAAACAGCAATGGCAGATATCGACGCACATCTAAGGACAAGGTTTAGAGTTATCATCTGGAAGCAGTGGAAAGTACCAAAGAAACGACAATGGGGATTGCAGAAGCTTGGGATTGGAAAAGACCTTGCAAGACTGACATCATACTGCGGAGACCGTTATTACTGGGTTGCCACAAAAACATGTTTCAGCAGAGCAATCTCTAAAGAAGTATTAGCTAAAGCGGGACTTATAAGCTGTCTTGATTATTACAACGAGCGTCATGCCTTGAAGTTGTGTTGAACCGCCGTATGCCGAACGGCATGTACGGTGGTGTGAGAGGGGAGAGAAAATCTCCCCTACTCGATTTTTATCTCTGTGGTACAATTTCAATCCAGTAGCCATCCGGATCTGTGATGAAGTAGATCCCCATTTTTTCATTCTCGAAACAGATAATGCCCATATCTTTGTGATGCTGATGGAGAGATTCGTAGTTATCTGTTACAAAGGCCAGATGAAATTCGCATTCTCCGAGATTGTATGGTTCAGTGCGATCGCGGAGCCAGGTCAGTTCCAGGGTGAAGTCACTGGAGCCATCACCAAGATATACGAGCTTAAACGAGTCATCGTCAGCGATCTTTTCACGAACCGGTTCCAGATTCAGTGCTTCCTTGTAGAAAGAGAGGGATTTTTCCAGGTTCAGCACATTAAAATTAAAGTGATTGAATTTAATCATAGCATTCTCCTTATTTATTGTTTGATTTTTGAAATTCATAACCAATGTTTCACGTGAAACATTGGTATTACCCAAAGAATGTTCGAATCAGCTCATATAATGCATCAGGTGTTTCTAATTGAGGTAATTTCTTTGCATCCGGTATGAGAGCAGTCTCGATCGCCGGATTATAACCTTTGTATTCTTCAAGAATTTTATCTATATTTTCGGTGCATTCACCGCCTACAAGAAAGAGACTGTTGTCGATTTTTTTGAGTGCATTGGTGATATTGCACTTCGTGTAATTCGATATTACACTGGAATAAATGGACTTCTGGGATGAGCCCAGGTTTGCAGCTTCGTGACAGATATCAATATAGTTTTCTTTTACAGAATATGGATTTGCAAAGTAAATGGATCTTGATTTTTCACGGATCGATTTTTTGCTCGTTGCTATATTGTAAAGAAGCGTACCAACCAGTGGAGTGTCAAGAAGAATCTTGTAAAGTTTGGCAGTTTTCCCAGGTAACTGACTGTATTCAAGCAGGCTTAATGGACTTACCAGCATAATCTGGTCGAATAGATCCGGATTGTTGGCACAGGCCATGACAGGGATTGAAGCGGCTTCACCGGTTGCAATGACATTGGTTCTGTGACCGATGACAGTTTTTATAAAATCCGATATGAGTTGTACGAAAAGATAATTGGTATAAGTCATACATGGTTTCTCAGAACGGCCGCATCCAAGTAAATCAATGGTATATACCGTATAATCTTTCTGGAGACGTGCAGTCATATGATTCCATTCCGCTCCGCTTGAAACTGAGGAAAGATCGTGAATCAGAAGTAATGGTTTGCCGTTTCCTGATTTCGTATAGTGGATATTTCCAAAGCGCCATTTATAACAAAGGGATTCGCTGTTGGATAATAAATTCTTGGAGACAGCAGTTACCTTTATAACTTTGTTAATCGCTGCAATAGCAGAAGCAGCACCAGCAGACAGTATGAGTAGAGTAATGAATTTATTTTTGGTTGTCATAGTTTCCTCCTGTTGCTATCCATGTATCATAGAGGGCAAAATGCCTTTTAACCCTGACTCTAGTATAATACAAAATGTTTTTTTACACAATGAAAAAGATATGACGAAAATTTTAAAGAATGTTTCACGTGAAACATTTATATTTTTTACACATAATAAGTAGGAATTCAAAAAAAATTGTGCTATACTAAACATTGATTATAAAAATGGAAAAAGAATTAAAAGGATAAGATATGGGAAGAATAATAGCAATTGCAAATCAAAAGGGTGGTGTGGGTAAGACAACCACTGCAATTAATCTATCCGCATGCCTTGCGGAGGCTGGACAGAAAGTGTTGGCTGTGGATTTTGATCCACAGGGAAATGCTACAAGCGGCCTGGGATTTGAAAAAGGATATATGGATAAAACCGTATATGAATTATTGATTGGAGAAAATCAGATCGAAGAGTGCATTGTTCAGGAAGTTCAGGAAGATCTGGATGTCCTTCCGTCGGATGTAAATCTTGCCGGTGCGGAGATCGAGCTTCTGGATGTTCCGGGAAAGGAATCTCTTTTAAAGAAAAAACTGGAAAAGGTTTCAGATCAGTACGATTTTATCATTATTGATTGTCCTCCGTCATTGAATCTTCTTACAATCAATGCTTTGACAGCAGCAGATACGGTACTGGTACCAATTCAGTGTGAATACTATGCATTGGAAGGATTAAGCCAGATTCTCCAGACAGTCGATCTTGTAAAGAAAAAACTGAATCCAAAACTGGAGTTGGAGGGTGTTGTATTTACCATGTATGATGCAAGAACAAATCTTTCACTGGAAGTGGTAGAGAATGTAAAGAGTCATCTGAATAAGACTATATACAAAACCATAATACCGAGAAATGTGCGGTTGGCAGAGGCGCCGAGCCATGGAATGCCAATCAATCTGTATGATACGAGATCAACAGGAGCGGAAGCATACCGGATGCTGGCAGCGGAAGTGATTAGCAGGGGTGAATGATATGGCAAAAATGAAAAGAGGATTAGGTAAAGGTTTGGGTGCCTTTTTTGGTGATGAAGTAGTTCAGGAAGTTAACGAGGAACATGCGGAGAGTTCAGAAGCAGAGCACGGCAGTGCAGCACCAGGACAGGAAGAAGCGCAGAAAAAAGAAAAGAATAAAACTGGGGAAATACAATTAAAAATAACCAGAATAGAACCGAGTCAGGAACAGCCGCGCAAGGATTTTAATGAAGAGCAGATGAAGGAGCTTGCAGATTCCATCCGCCAGTATGGCATTCTTCAGCCGCTTCTTGTGCAGAAAAAAGGCGATTACTATGAGATCATCGCGGGAGAACGGCGCTGGCGCGCTGCCAAAATGGCCGGTCTCAAGGAAGTGCCGGTTGTAATTCGGGAATATAACGCACAGCAGGCAGTTGAGATTTCCCTGATTGAAAATGTGCAGAGAGAGGACCTGAATCCAATTGAGGAAGCAATGGCTTATCAACGTCTGATGCAGGAATTTCATCTGACGCAGGAGGAGATTGCAGACCGCGTTTCCAAGAACAGAACGACAATCACAAACAGTGTTCGTTTGCTGAATCTTTGTGAAGAAGTTCAGAAAATGCTGATGAGCGGTCAGATCACCAGCGGTCATGCAAGAGCGCTTCTCGGAATTGAAGATGGGGAGGTGCAGCTTCAAATTGCGCAGCGCATCGAGAAGGAGCGTCTGAGTGTGCGTGAAGTAGAAAAGCTTGTGAAAGCAATGGGCAAAGAACCGCGCAAAAAAAAGGAGAATCAGCAGGATGAAGCACTGGAACTGATATTCCGGGATCTGGAAGACCGTATGAAATCTATCATGGGTACTAAAGTCAATATCAGCAGAAAAGATAAGAATAAGGGAAGAATTGAAATCGAATATTACTCAGAATCTGAACTGGAGAGAATTGTAGAACTGATTGAATCTATCCGATAACCGATACATAAAGGATGGGAGTGAAGCTGCAGGATGGAAGGAAGTATTTTAAATAATCTTGGATTTGATCCGATCTATATTTTGATTGCTCAGGCGATTTTGACTGTGATTCTGTTAATTATTGTGATCGTATGTATTTTTAAGATCAGAAAATTGTACCGCCGTTATGATATTTTTATGCGCGGGAAAGATGCGGAGACCCTGGAAGATCTTATTATGAAACAGCTGGATGATATCACAGAGCTGCGTTCACAGGATCGAGCAAATAAAGATTCGATTCGCATTGCAAACAAGAACAGCAGAGCAGCGTTTCAGAAATTTGGTATGGTAAAGTATAACGCATTTAAAGGTATGGGAGGAAATCTCAGTTTTGCACTTGCAATGCTGGATTATACCAACAGCGGTTTTGTAATAAACTCTGTGCACAGCAGAGAGGGGTGCTTCCTGTATCTGAAGGAAATTGATCGCGGAGAGACAGAAGTTGCACTTGGCAGTGAAGAAAAAGAGGCGCTGGAACAGGCACTTGGATATAAAGAGAAACCATTGTAGAAAAAATCAGAATTATCAAATAGTCTTTGCATATTACTATGCAGAGGCTATTTTTTTGCATGCTAATACTGTGCAGGTCGGACAGGACCTTGTGGCTGAGCATGTCAGCTTCGTCAATGATGATCACCGGTGTGATACGCTTTTCCAGAGCACAGCTCTTGATTTTACGCTGGACATTGTTAATTTTTTCGAAAACTGGGGTCAGCACCCAGTCCGGAAGCAATCTGCCGGTAGAAATCCAAAACCGTCAGGGAGGAAAGGCTGTTATCAGTCACTTTGAAAAGAGAGTGATTGAGGGAAGAGGCTCACACCCTCGCGGCAGTTGACTTGCCCCGTCCCGGTTCGCCGGTGAGGATATCGAATCCCTTTGTGCTGCCAAGGTAATCAAGGCGGAGCTTTACTACGGAAGGAATTCAAGTCCGTAACGGGCAGTGTAATCCATCATGTCTGGTCACCTCCATCACTTAAGCGGACACGTTCCCGTTTCACGAGGGCGTTCTCCTGTTTGTTCAGTAAACGGATCGGAGTAAGTTTCCCTGAGGGTACTACAACGAAGACTTTTTCCATATCAGGAAAATAGCGCAGCCGGATACGCTGTTTTGCATAGCGGTAGTGCACTTCATACTCTGTTTTGCCGATGAGGATGACATTGTCAGGAGAGACCCGGCATTTGATTTCCAGAAGAAAGCTGTGGTCCCCTATTGAAAACGTCGGAAACGCGAACCGTATGTCCGGTGTGAGGACGGCGGTTAGTCACCGCCTCCTACTCGATTAGAATATTTTAGAAAGGATCATGATTATACAACTGCAGAAAGTAAAACAATTATATATTGTATACTCCATTTATAAATATTATTGTTATTTGGAAAATTTTGGTATTGTTAGCTTATTAGACATTATATCGACCTAGTAGACGACAAAATTCGACTAAACTAGACTCTGTAAAGGAGAGGATGGATATGACGATATGTGAAGCTACCAGTTACCGGATTGCAGAGTTGTGCAAACAGAAAAATGTGAGTGGATATTACGTCAGCTATAAAGCAGGAATGCCGGCATCTACTTATAAAAGTATTGTGAATGGAAAGAGCAAAAATCCAGGAATTGTGAACATCAATAAGATTGCAGATGGGTTGGGTATCACGATTCGGGAGTTTTATGATTCAGAGTTGTTTGATAATCTGGATCCAGATGAATAAGAAAATAAAAAGATAACCTGTTCATTGATTGATAAATGGATGGGTTATTTTTTTGTTTTGTGAAAAAGAACAAAAACAGAAACATATATCGTTAAAAATATAGCAATCTGTTGGTTGACAATTATTTAACAATTAGTTATAATGCAGTTAGAATTAAATTGTTAAAAAAATATCGAAACTATAAATTCATGCAAAAGTAATAGGAGGAGAGAAAAGAATGGCAAAGAATGAGACTGCAGTTCCGGAAGTAATTGACAACGTAGAAGCATTGGAAGCAAAAATGCAGGCAATGCGTGAAGCGCAGAAGGTATTTGCAACATTTACTCAGGAGCAAGTTGATAAGATTTTCACCGCGGCTGCAACCGCAGCAAATAAGATGAGAATCCCGCTGGCTAAGATGGCTGTGGCAGAAACCGGCATGGGTATTGTAGAAGATAAAGTGATCAAAAACAACTATGCTGCAGAGCATATCCATAACGCATACAAAAATACAAAAACCTGCGGCGTGATCGAGGAAGACAAGGCATACGGAATCAAAAAGATTGCAGAGCCGATCGGTCTGGTTGCAGCGGTTATCCCGACGACCAACCCGACTTCTACCGCAATTTTTAAAACACTGATCTGTTTGAAAACCAGAAATGCAATCATTATTTCCCCACATCCGCGTGCTAAGAATTCAACGATCGCAGCAGCAAAGGTTGTTCTGGAAGCGGCAGTCAAAGCAGGAGCACCAGAAGGCATCATCGGCTGGATTGATGTTCCGTCTCTGGAACTGACCAACACAGTTATGAAGGATGCGGATATCATTCTGGCTACCGGTGGCCCTGGTATGGTAAAGGCAGCTTATTCCTCCGGCAAGCCGGCTCTGGGTGTAGGCGCAGGCAATACCCCGGTTATCATTGATGATACGGCAGATATCAAGATGGCAGTCAACTCCATCATTCATTCCAAAACCTTTGATAATGGTATGATTTGTGCATCTGAGCAGTCTGTAACCGTACTGGCTCCGATTTATGAGGAAGTGAAGAAGGAATTTGCTTACCGCGGATGTTATTTCCTGAAACCGGAAGAGATCGAAAAGGTAAGAAAGACAATCCTGATCAACGGTGCACTGAATGCAAAAATCGTTGGACAGAGTGCTCACAGAATTGCTCAGCTCGCAGGTGTTGAGGTTCCGGAAGATACCAAGATTCTGATTGGTGAAGTAGAATCTGTAGATATCAGTGAGGAGTTTGCTCATGAAAAGCTGTCTCCGGTACTGGCTATGTACAAGGCTGAGACTTTTGATGAGGCAATTGCAAAAGCAGAGCGTCTGGTTGCAGATGGTGGTTATGGACATACGTCTTCTCTCTATGTGAATGTCAATGAGAAGGAAAAGATTATGAAGCATGCGGAGGCAATGAAGACCTGCCGTATTCTGATCAATACTCCTTCTTCTCACGGCGGTATCGGCGATCTGTATAACTTCAAGCTGGCTCCGTCTCTGACACTGGGCTGCGGTTCCTGGGGCGGCAACTCCGTATCCGAAAACGTAGGCGTGAAGCATCTGCTGAACATTAAGACTGTAGCTGAGAGGAGAGAGAACATGCTGTGGTTCCGCGCACCTGAGAAGGTTTACTTTAAGAAAGGCTGTATGCCGGTAGCTCTGAGCGAGCTGAAAGACGTTATGGGCAAGAAGAGAGCCTTCATCGTAACCGACTCCTTCCTGTATATGAATGGTTATACCAAACCGATTACCGACAAGCTGGATGAGATGGGCATCGTATATCAGTGCTTCTCCAATGTTCAGCCGGATCCGACTCTGGCTAACGCAATGGAAGGCGCAAAGGCTATGACTGCATTCCAGCCGGATGTGATCATCGCACTGGGCGGCGGTTCCGCAATGGATGCCGGTAAGATCATGTGGGTAATGTATGAGCATCCGGAAGTAGATTTCCAGGATATGGCAATGCGTTTTATCGATATCCGGAAACGTGTGTACACCTTCCCGAAGATGGGTGAGAAAGCATATTTTGTAGCAATCCCGACTTCTTCCGGTACCGGTTCTGAGGTAACTCCGTTCGCTGTTATCACCGATCAGGAGACCGGTGTGAAATATCCGCTGGCTGACTATCAGCTGCTGCCGAACATGTCAATCGTGGATACCGATAATATGATGAGCCAGCCGAAGGGTCTGACCAGCGCATCTGGCGTGGATGTTCTGACGCATGCTCTGGAGGCATATGCTTCTGTAATGGCTACCGATTACACGGATGGTCTGGCACTGAAAGCAATGAAGAATGTGTTTGAGTATCTGCCGACCTGCTACAATGACGGCAGCAACGTAGAGGCACGTGCAAAGATGGCTGACGCTTCCTGTATGGCCGGTATGGCGTTTGCAAATGCATTCCTGGGTGTTTGCCATTCTATGGCGCATAAGCTGGGCGCATTCCATCATCTTCCTCATGGTATTGCAAATGCACTGTTGATTTCTCTGGTTGTAGAATATAACTCTGCAGAATGCCCGAGAAAGATGGGAACCTTCTCCCAGTATCAGTATCCGCACACCAGAGCCCGTTATGCGGAGTGTGCACGTTTTGTAGGCATTCAGGCTGCAAACGATGAGGAAGCTGTGAAGAAACTGATCGATAAGATCGAGGAACTGAAGGCTGCAGGTGGTGTGAAGAAGACGATCGCTGAGTACGGCGTGGATGAGAAATACTTCCTGGATACGCTGGATGCAATGGTTGAGCAGGCATTCGATGATCAGTGCACCGGTGCAAACCCGAGATACCCGCTGATGAGTGAGATCAAGGAAATGTATCTGAGAGCTTATTACGGAAAATAAGAGACAGAAAGTTATAAAATGAGCAGCCCCCGGGAGTGCATGACGCCCCGGGGGCTGCTTGTGATATTGACGCATTGTATGGTTCGGCGCAGTGCTGAAGGGTTACGGTACAATACCAAGCATTGCATAGAGTATTGCTCCGATTACTCCGCTGGAAAGAATTGCCTGCATAGGTCCAAGTTTCTTTTTGCAGAGGAGTATCAGCATCGCAAGAGAAACCGGGATGGAGATCCAGTTGGTATTAGGGATGCTGATCTGTTCCAGTCCGCCCCACCATGCGCTGCCGGTCAGTTTGAGAGCAGCTGCCAGCACCATGGCTGCAACCGCTGGACGCAAGCCTTTCAGGACTCCCTGGATCCCATGTAATGAGCGATAACGATCATATACATTAGCCAGAATCATAACGATCACCATAGCCGGCAGTGCGTAGGCGATGGTTGCGATCAAAGTACCCCGGATTCCTGCAGTTCTTGTTCCAACGAAGGAAGCAATATTGATTCCAAGCGGTCCCGGAGTCATTTCAGCAATGGAAATGATATCTGTAAATTCTGCATCTGTCATCCAGTGCTGCTGGGCAACCACCCGGGTGCGAATCAATTCCATGGAAGCATATCCGCCGCCAAAGCTGAACAGACCGATCAGGAGAAAGGTTTGGAGTAATTTCAGATAAATCATATTTTTTCACCTCGTTTTTCACTTATCCATACAGATGTTCCGCCGATGATGCCGCAGACGATCAGAATGAAAATAATATCGATCTGAAGTACGATTGCAGCAGCGGATGCACCGATCAGCATAAGCAGAGATAAAAGCTTTTTGTCTTTTAATACATTTTTCATCATGGTTGCCGCTACATGAATCATGACTGCCGCAACACCTGCCTGCATTCCTTTTAAGATCAGTGCAATGATAAGATTGTTACGAAACTGAACATAAAATAAAGAAATGATTGACAGGATGATCATGGGCGGCAGGATGGTTCCGAACATTGTGAGAATGGCTCCCAACATCCCGGCGATATGATAGCCGATGATAATCGAAGTATTTACTGCCATGACACCGGGGCAGGACTGTGCAATTGCTACCATATCCATAATTTCATCCTGTTCAATCCAGTGCAGCTCTTCTACAAATTTTTTCTGAAGCATAGAGATGATAACCATGCCGCCTCCGAATGTGCAGGCGCTGATGAAGAAGCAGGTTTTAAAAAGTGTCCATAATTTTCGATTCATGTGTTCCTCCTTCCGGTTGTGTTGAAACATTCTCGTTTCTGTTTTATACTAGTTTACAAAATGGTGCGTTTCGTGTCCAATAGTTAAATTTTTCTATGATATAGCCAAAACGAATATCTTGCAGCAGGAGGTTATCCATGAGGCTGATGCAATTGAAATATTTTCAGGCGGTGTGTAAGTATTATAATATGACGCGGGCAGCTGCTGAGCTTCATGTATCACAGCCCAGTCTTTCCAATGCCATACACGAGCTGGAAGAAGAGTTTGGAATTACGTTATTTTATCGTCGGAGTAAAGGAATTGCCCTGACAGAACAGGGAAAGATTTTTCTGGAGGAATCAGAAAAATTGCTGGAACATGCAGATTCGTTCTGTGAACAGATGCGGGAAATGGGAAGTGCAAAGCACAGTATCAAACTGGGTGTCCCCTACATGTTGTCTGCTATAGTATTTCCGCAGTTATTTGCCGCATTTTGTAAAGAATATCCGGAGAGCAGGCTTCAGATGGTCGAGAATGGAACGCTGACCAATAAGGCGATGATACTGGAGGGAACGCTGGACGCAGCCATGGTTTCTTCCGATCAGTCGCTGGGGCCTTCTTTTCGTTCCTGTGATTTATGTTCCAGAAATTTTTATTTTTATGTATCTGCGGATCATCCGCTGGCCCGATGCAGGGAAGTATCTCTTGAGGATATTGCAGATATACCGCTTGCTTTGCTGCCGGAGGATTCTTTTCTGACCAGTTATATTTACCGCTGCTATAAAAAAATGGATCAGAGTCCGAATGTAATTGTGAAGACCAATCAGATTGCTGCGATTCAGAGAATGGTAGAGAGCAATGCGGCGGCAACTTTCTTTTTTGATGACGTTATGGATGAAAGCCGGAAAATTACGAAGATTCCTGTTCGTGATTGTTCTGAAATTCAGATTCTGCTGATCTGGAATGCCAATCGAAAACTATCGGCAGGTACCAGACAGCTGATTGAGTTGGCCAGGAAAGAATTTCGGGGAAAGTAAAGGAAAAGACTGGACATAAATACTTTAGTATGCTACTATGGTAGAGCAACGCAGAACGGCGAGGCAAAAGGAGGAGCGACAATTATGAAGAAAAAAGTATTCAGTTTATTATTAGCAGGCGTTATGGCAGCATCCTTAACCGCATGCGGAAGCAAACCGGCAGAGACTACTGCAGCTGCAGCAGAGGCAGCGACAGAAGCGGCAACTACGGCAGAAGAGACCACGGCAGCATCTGAGGCTGAGACAAAGGCAGAAGCAGCAGGCGGCACCTTTACCGTTGGTTTTGATCAGGACTTCCCTCCGATGGGGTTTGTAGGAGATGATGGTGAGTACACTGGTTTTGATCTGGAACTGGCGAAGGAGGTAGCGAATCGCCTTGGACTGGAATTTGTTCCGCAGCCGATCGCATGGGATTCCAAGGATATGGAGCTGAATTCCGGTACGATTGACTGTATCTGGAACGGCTTTACAATCAATGGTCGTGAGGATGCATACACCTGGAGTGAACCGTATATGGACAACAGTCAGGTATTTGTAGTATCTGCCGAATCCGGAATTAAGACATTGGCTCATCTTGCAGGTAAAGTAGTTGAGGTTCAGGCGGATTCTTCTGCTGAAGCAGCATTGAAGGACAATCAGGAACTTGCCGGAAGCTTTGGCACGCTGCAGACAACCCCGGATTACAATACCGCATTTATGGATCTGGAAATGGGTGCAGTAGATGCAATTGCGATGGATGTGATCGTAGCCGGTTATCAGCTGGAGCAGAGAGAAGACGGAGATGCTTATGTGATCCTGGATGAGACCCTGGCATCTGAGGAGTATGGCGTTGGCTTTAAGAAGGGCAACGAAGAACTGAGAGACAAAGTTCAGGCAACTCTGGAAGAGATGGCTGCAGACGGTACCATGGCAGAGATCTCTGATAAATGGTTTGGCCGCGATGTTACTACGATCGGCAAGTAAGAATTGATAAAAGTTAACGAAGACTGATTAAGACCGCCGCTCCGCGTTTCACGGAGCGGCAGTTTCAGTCAAAAGAGAATGGAAAAAGGAGCAGAGAAAACAATGACACTCGCAAAAATGATATCACAATTAGCCGGAGGAATGTTTGTCAGCATTCAGATTTTTATGGTGACTCTTATTTTTTCTCTGCCGCTTGGAATGGTTATTGCTTTCGGGCGCATGTCGAAGAACAAAGTAATTCAGGGATTGGTAAAAGCGTATATTTCGATCATGCGCGGTACGCCTCTGATGCTTCAGCTGATGGTTGTATATTTTGGGCCTTATTATCTGTTTGGAATCAAGGTCAGCAACAGTTACCGCCTGATTGCGGCGCTGATTGGATTTGTGATCAACTATGCAGCATATTTTGCGGAGATCTACCGCAGCGGCATCCAGTCCATGCCGGTGGGACAGTATGAGGCGGCAAAGCTTCTGGGATACAGTAAAAATCAGACATTTTTTAAAATCATTCTTCCTCAGGTGGTCAAACGGATTTTACCTTCGATTACCAATGAGGTGATTACGCTGGTCAAGGATACGTCTCTGGCATTTACCATCGCTGTTCTGGAGATGTTTACGATTGCCAAGGCGCTGGCTTCTTCACAGACTTCGATGATTCCGTTCATCGCCGCAGGAGTATTTTATTATGTTTTTAATCTGGTTGTGGCTATGGCCATGGAGTATGCGGAGAAGAAACTTTCGTATTATCAATAGGAGGATATCATGAATTTACTGGAAATGAACCATGTACAAAAGTCCTTTGACGGACTGGAAGTAATTAAGGATATTTCCCTGGCGGTAGGCGAAGGGGAAATCGTATCGGTTATCGGACCGTCCGGCTCGGGCAAATCGACGCTGCTCCGGTGTGCGACAATGCTGGAAGAAATGGACAATGGAGAACTGATCTATCTGGGAGAGAAGGCGGCCTGGAATGATGAGAACGGCCATACCGTATATGCGCCGAAAAAGGAACTGAAAAAAATACAGGAAAATTATGGACTGGTATTTCAGAATTTTAATCTGTTCCCGCATTTTTCCGTGTTGAAAAATATCATGGACGCACCGATTTCCGTGCAGAAACGGGATAAGGAGGAAGTACATAAAACTGCATTGGAGCTGCTGCGTAAGATGGGACTGGAGGATAAAGCAGATGCCTATCCGTGTCAGCTTTCCGGGGGTCAGTGTCAGCGGGTGGCGATTGCCCGGGCGCTGGCTTTGAATCCGAAAATTCTGTTTTTTGATGAACCGACATCCGCGCTGGATCCGGAGCTGACCGGGGAAGTGCTGAAAGTGATTCGTTCTCTGGCAGATCTTCATATTGCGATGGTAATCGTCACACATGAGATGGCTTTTGCAAGAGATATCTCTGATCGGGTGATTTTCATGGCAGATGGTGTGATTGTGGAAGAGGGACGCCCGGAGGAAGTGTTTGCTTCCAATAATGAGCGGACGCAGACCTTCCTTGGACGGTATGGGGAGATGTTGAAGTAGGAAAAGATTCATTTTGTTTTTTTCTGCCTGCTTCCTCTGCGTGACAGGTAAACATCTTTATTAAATGGTATAATATAGGTACATTCATAGTGGATGGCATTGATTTTACTGCATATAAAAATCGTGCCATCTTTTAATATGCCTCGGGATGTAATGTACATGGCCGGAGTCCCTTTTTTACAGTTCAGAATCTCCGCAGCTTCTTTTGAGAGCACCATAGGACGATAGTTTGTCATAAAATGGGAAATGCGGTATTTCTTTTTCAGCGCATAGTTCTGAATGGAGTCTTCAATGACTGCACGGTTTAATTCCGGAAAGAGATGGCAGGGCATCCAGGCGGTCTCTACCTGAGAAATTTCATAACAGACAATACGGATGCGCTGAAATTCCCATACATCTTCGTCGGCTTTCAGATTAAAGATACTCTGCAGCTCCGCATCTGGTTTGATCTTTTTTAAGTAAACAAGTTTCGACTGCAGATCCTGATAGGAGACTTCTGTCATAGAATTTGAGACAAGCGGATTGCCGAGAGCACGTTCGCGGATATAGATGCCGTCACCCTGGATGGATTCGATCAGTCCGATGGATTCCAGACGTTTTAAGACTTTCTGAATGGTAAAACGGGATACCTGATAAGCGCATGCCAGATCTCGTTGGGTGGGGAGACGGTTGTTCCAGAATTTCTGCTGGAAAATCTTACAGATCAGATCTGATACAATAAATTCCGTTTTCTTCGAACTCATGGGGCGTACCTCTCTTTCTTATGAAGCCCGGTCAGGACAGATGCGGAATCTGTTTTGACCGGGTTTTGTGATACTATGGGGTTACAATGGTACCGTCCGGAATCCGGCTCTGTGTCCACTCATGAGGACGGTAGGCGACAGGATATTTTGTAATTTCCTGTTCATCGATATCAACACCAATACCGGGGCGGTCAATCGGGTAGAAATATCCGCCTTTTGCTTCGTTGTATCCCGGAAATACGCATTTGGTGTTTTTCTTTAATTCAATATTTTCCTGAATGGCTGCATTGTGCAGGTGAATATTCAGGTGAGTATTCACGGCAAGTCCGATCGGCGTGATATCAGATGGTGTATGCCATGCAATCCGGATGCCGAATGCTGCACAGAATGCGGCAAGCTTCAGAGCCGGTGTGATACCTCCAAGCTGAGAAACATGACAGCGCAGATAATCAATTCGGCGGTTTACAATCAGATGCTTCCATTCCATCGGATTGTTGAACAGTTCCCCGGTGGCAATCGGGACTGCGCACTGGTTACGCAGCTGTGCCAGCCATTCATTTTGATCCGGAGGAAGAAGATCCTCGATAAAATATGGCTTGTACGGTTCCAGATCCTTGGCAAACTGAATGGCCTGGTTTGGAAAAAGCCGTTCATGAACATCATGGAGAATGTGAAAACTGTCGCCGTATTTTTCACGCAGAGCGGCAAACATGTGAACGGTGTTGCGTATATAGTCGTCCTGATCGAAGTAGGTTCCGGCGATGGGGGATTCCGGTGTCTGAAGATCATCCGGGATTCCGCCGTAAAAGCCAAGCTGGCATCGGATGTGACGATAACCTTCTGCCCGGATTTTATCGATCTCCTGATATAAATCCTCCATGGTATCGGCTACGGCATGGGTGTAGGCGGGAATCGCTGTGCGGGATTTGCCGCCCCAGAGCTTTGCGATTGCCATGGCATCTATCATTATGTATCCAACCATGGTGGATGCTGCGAAAGCCGGAGAAATCAGCAATTTTCTGTTTGGCGGTGTACTTCCAATCCCGGTGTTTAACTATTCCGGTTCGGTTATTCCGATTATTTTCTCCGTGTTTGCATTGAGCTATATTCACCGGTGGGTGGATAAGGTGGTGCCGGAAGCAGCAAGAACTGTGGTAACTCCGACATTTACGATTTTCATTTCCGGATTCTTTACGCTGACAGTGATTGGACCGGTTGGTATCTATATGGGTAAGGCTCTGGCATGGGTTCTGGATGGAGTATTCGGAATTTCTCCGATTCTGGCAGGCTTTATCATGGGCCTGATCCGGCCGGCCTCCATTCTGGTCGGTATGCATCATGCCATGACTCCAATTGCCCTGGAGAATTTTGCAACCAAGGGATGGGATATGCTGATGCCGATGATGTTTATTGCAAATCTGTCGATTGTAGGAGCTGCCTGCGGATGTTATTTCAAGGAAACCACCCAGAAAGACAAATCCATTGTTCTTTCTGCAGTGCTGTCAGGTGTTCTGGGAATTACGGAGCCGGCGCTGTTCGGTGTGCTGACCAAGTATAAAAAAGGATTTCTGGCAGCAACCATTGCAAGTTGTGTGGGTTGTATGTTTATCGGAGCATTTGGTGTAAGACTGTATGGCTACATTACTTCCAGCGTGTTCAGTATTCCGGCATACATCGGACCGTATTTTGTATGGGCTGCACTGGGATGGATCATTACTGTAGCGTTATCCTTTGCATTGTCTTATTTGTTTGTTGTTAAAATGGATCGGAAATAAAAAAGAGGGGGCACTGCTGCTCCATAGAAGATTGAAGGGGTTCCTATGGAGCAACATTTATCTGAATTTGGGAAATTCCTGAAATAATATTAGATCTTTGATCTGTCTATAGTATATAACGAAAAAAACGGATATTCAAATCAATTATTTTCATGGTATAATAGATTTTATCTATGATAGAGTTTATTGTACCGGGGGTAGGCGATTATGAATCTGATTCATCTCAGATATTTTGCAGAGCTGGCACACACGCATCATTATACACGGGCTGCGGAGCAGCTTTGCATTACACAGCCGAGTCTCAGCCATGCGATCAACCAGCTGGAAGCGGAGGTGGGAGTTCCGCTTTTTGAGAAAACGGGAAGAAATACGGAGCTGACCTGTTACGGGGAGCAGTTTCTGAGTCATGTCGAGAGTGCGTTGAAAACTCTGGACGAAGGTGTGGATGCACTGCGCAGAGGTGCGAAGGGGGAAGGCGTGATACGGGTTGGCATGGTGCGGCCGGTCGGTGTGAAGTTTATTCCGGATCTGGCGAGACAGTTTATGGAGGCCAATCCGGATAAGGATATCCGCTTTACTTTCAGCACGGACGTAACACAGAAGCTGGTAGAAGGTCTTCATGCACGGCATTTCGATCTGATATTCAGTTCCAGACCGCAGCAAGATACCGGACTGTCTTCTGTTGTTGTTCTTCATCAGAAGCTGGTTCTGATTGTGCCGAAAGAGCATCCGCTCGCGGTGTTTGATGAAATTGATCTGAATCAGACGCTGTCTTATCCTTATGTTTATTTTGCGGAAAGCTCAGGTCTTCGTTATGAAGTGGATAAATTGTTTGAATTGATTGGAAAACGTCCTCAGATTGCCTATGAGATTGTGGAAGATCAGGTGACGGCGGGGCTGGTAGCCAGGAATTTCGGTATTGCGGTGGTTCCGGAGATGGAGATTCTGCCGTCACTGGATGTGAAGGTGATTCGGATTCGAAAGCCGATCTGGCAGCGGAATATCTATATGGTCAAGCATGATCGTGTGTATATGCCGAAGGTGGTTCAGGATTTTCGGGAATTTGTGATGAAGCAGTGCTGTATGTAAGAAAAAGCGTTGTAATTGCCGGATAACGAACAATTACAACGCTTTTTCTATCTGTCAGGAATCCGATTCGTGTTCATGATGTTCCATCTTCCGGATGATTCCGAGACACAGGATGACCGCGAGCACGATGGAAGCATAGTCGGCAGCCGGCTGTGCGTAGATGACACCTTCCAGTTTGAACAGCTGGTTCAGAATCAGGATGAAGGGAATGAAGAGCAGTCCCTGACGGCATATGGTAAGGATCAGGGAAGGCAGTGCCTTGCCCATACCCTGGATGGTATTGATGCAGAGAAACAGAATGCCGATCACCGGTCCGGAAAGCTGCAGGGCAACGACCATCTGCATACCGTAGGTGATAACATCGGTATCATTGATAAATGCCTGAATCAGGAATCTGCGGGCGAAAATCATAAATACCGTAAGAATGGTCCCCATGCATACTGCGCACAGTCCGGTGAAGCGAAATACCTGCATCAGACGTTTTTTGTTCCCTGCGCCGTAGTTGTAGCCGATCAGTGGCTGAATTCCGGCACAAAGGCCGATCTGCAGCAAAACAACCAGCATGTTGGATTTCAGCGCAACACCCATTGCGGCAACCGGAGTGTCTCCATATCCGCCGAGCGCCAGATTCAGAACGATATTCGCGCAGCTCATCAGAATATTGTTCAGGGAGGCCGGAATTCCGATAGAAGCTACTCCGGAAGCAATACGGTCTCCCATCTGAAAATCCTGAATCCGGATGGAAAGGCTGGATCTGCCGCGCAGGAAGTACATGAGATAAAATGCGCTTGCGGCCATATTGCCGATAACGGTAGCCAGAGCGGCACCGGTCACCCCCCAGCCAAATACCAGAATCATGACCGGATCCAGAATAATGTTGGTAACGGTGCCGATCAGGTTGCCGATCATGGATTCTCTGGCAGCACCCTCTCCTCGAAGGATATTGCCGAATGCGGTGGCGAACATAATGAACGGACCGCCGAAAGAAATATAGGTCAGGTAATCTCTGGCGAAACCGATGGTATTTTCACTGGCACCGATCAGTTTCAGGATGCCGTTCATGAAAATCAGCAGCAGCAGAGCGACGATCACTCCAAGGCCCAGAGAACCATAGCAGCAGAAGGAAGAGATATGCTTCGCCCGATGCTGCTTTTTCTCACCCAGCGCACGGGAGATAGCGGAACTGCCGCCGATGCCGAACAGATTGCCAAGTGCCATAAAAATCATGAAGATCGGTGTGGTCAGGGATACAGCGGCAACCTGCATCGGATCACCGGTCTGCCCGATGAAAAAGGTATCGGCCATGTTGTAAATGACCACAACCAGCATGGAAATGATGGTTGGGATGGACATGGTGGCAACGGCTTTGGGAACGGGTGCTTCTTCAAACAGATATTTGTTTGTGTTCATAAAAAATCTCCTTTTTTACGATTGATTTTCAATCCGGGAATAGTAAATGACGCCTCCCAGTATGACAGCGCCGCCGATGATCTGCATCATGCCCGGAATCTCATGAAACAGAAATACTGCAAAAACAGCGGCAACGACCGGTTCGCACAGCTTGGAAGCAGATACGAATGCCGGGGAGAGGAATTTCAGGCACCAGCTGAAAATGCTGTGACCGAGGATTGTGGAAAAAATGGAAAGCAGCAGGCCGACAATAACGCCGCTTGGTCCATGTCCGGTCAGGGAGTGTCCCTGAAGAAACGTCATGAGCACCAGTGTTGCTGCCGATGCGAGATACACCAGATAAGTGTAAACCGTGGTGGAGGTTGAAGTGCGCGCAACCCGTCCGATCAGCGTGTAAACAGCGACCGCGATGGCGGCTGTCAGAGCAAGAATATCACCGTACAGGTGGCTGCCCCCGGAGGAAGAGTCAGACCAGGCGATCAGGACGCTGCCGGCCAGAGTGATGGCAATGGCGATCAGAGACCGGATGGAAAGCTTTCCCTTCAGAAACACACAGAAACCCAGAGCGACCCAGATGACTTCCGTGCAGACAATGGTAGTGGAGCTTGCTACGGAAGTATGCTTCAGGGATTCAAACCACAGTGTGAAGTGCAAGGCCAGAAAGATACCGCTCACGATACAGAGTGTTACGGTGCTCCGATCCAGGCTGAGCAGTTCCAGGCGGAATTGCCGGTTCAGAAAAACGACCGGCGACATGAGCAGCACCGTCCAGAGCAGACGGTAGGCGGCAGTCACTGCCGATGGAGCCTGAGAATATTTCACAAAGATGGCAGAAAGCGAAATGCCGATGATTCCGATGACAATCATAATCATCGGATGTTTTTCAAGATACTTCATAAATAAATCCTCTTCTGTTTTAAATTTTCACGTGTTTCAAGTATAGCATGTATAGATTGGAAATGTAAGAGGCATAAAACCACGGTTTTTCATGGGAAAATCGTCAAAAGGTATTGCAAATTCATGATTTTCCTGTAAAATGAATATGATACAAAGGATGAGGACAGCAGATGCCCTCTTTTTTTCGGTAAAAAATGGAAAGGTGTTAGAACATGATTAGTGCAAATGGTGTTACCCTGCGGGTAGGCAAGAAAGCATTGTTTGAAGATGTGAATATCAAATTTACGGAAGGCAACTGTTACGGCCTGATCGGTGCAAATGGTGCCGGAAAGTCTACGTTTTTAAAGATTTTGTCCGGTCAGCTGGAGCCGACGAATGGTGATGTGGTGATTACGCAGGGACAACGTCTGTCTTTCCTGCAGCAGGATCATTTTAAATACGATGAATATCAGGTGCTGGATACGGTTATCATGGGAAACCAGCGTCTGTATGATGTGATGAAAGAGAAGGATGCGATCTACATGAAGGAGGATTTCTCTGATGAGGATGGTATCCGTGCAGCGGAGCTGGAAGGTGAATTCGCGGAGATGAACGGCTGGGAAGCGGAATCGGATGCGGCAAACCTGCTGAATGGTCTGGGTGTGGATACCGAGTTCCATTACTCTCTGATGAAGGATCTGACCGGTGCACTGAAGGTGAAGGTATTGCTGGCACAGGCACTGTTCGGCAACCCGGACATTCTGCTTCTGGACGAGCCGACCAACCATCTGGATCTGGATGCGATCGCATGGCTGGAGGAATTCCTGATCAACTTTGAGAATACGGTGATCGTGGTATCCCATGACCGTTATTTCCTGAATAAAGTCTGCACCAACATTGCAGATATCGACTACGGCAAGATTCAGCTGTATGCCGGCAACTATGATTTCTGGTACGAGTCCAGCCAGCTGATGGTGAAGCAGATGAAGGAAGCGAACCGTAAGAAAGAAGAGAAGATCAAGGAACTGCAGGAGTTCATTCAGAGATTCTCTGCGAATGCTTCCAAGTCCAAGCAGGCGACCTCCAGAAAGCGTGCTCTGGAGAAGATTGAACTGGATGATATCAAGCCGTCCAGCAGAAAATATCCGTATATTGATTTCCGTCCGGCACGTGAGATCGGCAATGAGGTTCTGAGTGTTCAGAATCTGTCCAAGACCATCGATGGAGTAAAGGTTCTGGATAATATCAGCTTTACGCTGAACCGGGAAGACAAGGTTGCTCTGGTTGGACCGAATGAGCATGCGAAGACCATTCTGTTCAAAATTCTGGCAGGTGAGATGGAGCCGGATGAGGGTTCCTACAAATGGGGCCTGACTACCACACAGTCCTATTTCCCGAAGGACAACAGCGCGGAGTTTGCCGGCGATGATACGATCGTGGACTGGCTGACTCAGTATTCTCCGGAGAAGGATGTGACCTATGTTCGCGGCTTCCTGGGACGTATGCTGTTTGCCGGTGAAGACGGCGTGAAGAAAGTAAAGGTACTTTCCGGTGGTGAGAAGGTGCGCTGCATGCTTTCCAAGCTGATGATTTCCGGTGCCAATGTTCTGCTTCTGGATGAGCCGACGGACCATCTGGATATGGAGTCCATTACGGCGCTGAACAACGGACTGATGAAGTTCCCGGGCGTATTGATTTTCTCCTCCCGTGACCATCAGATTGTACAGACGACAGCAAACCGTATTATGGAAATCGTCAATGGTCAGCTGATTGATAAGATTACTTCTTATGACGAGTATCTGGAGAGCGATGAGATGGCGAGAAAGCGTTACGTATTCTCGGTATCCGAGAAGCAGGAAGAGGACAACTGAATATCGGTTTTCTGAATATAAAACTGACCGGCAAAAAGTGTTTTTCAGCCGGTCAGTTTTTATATATCTGGTTTGTCCTGAACAATCAGCGATCATAACGTGAAATTAAAAATCTTTTGCGGAAGAAGAGAATAAAGACGAAAAGAAAGGAAACCGGTTTATTTTATAAAATAAAAATAGGGTTTGACAAAATAAAATAAAGTTTATGCGCGAAATTATTAAAATAGCAAGCGTTTTTTTTATTCTATTTACATTCCTGTCTGAAAGTGCTATGTTGCAGTCAGAGAAAGGCATTATCCTTACAGAAATGGGAATTCGGGAGGAAAAATCAGTATGAATACACGTATGGAAGCAGATTCAATCGGAACCATGGAGGTACCGTCAAGAGCATATTATGGAGTGCAGAGTCTGCGTGCGAAGCACAATTTCAATATCACAGGTCGTCCGCTGCACCCGGCATTTATCAATAATCTGGCACGGATTAAGAAAGCGGCGGCCTATACCAATATGACGGCACATGTACTGGATGAACGAATCGGAAAAGCGATTGTGGAAGCCTGTGATGAGATCATTGCGGGAAAACTGCACAATCAGTTTATCGTAGACGCAATACAGGGCGGCGCAGGAACCTCAGCGAATATGAATGCTAACGAGGTGATTGCAAACCGCGCGATCGAGCTTCTGGGCGGTCAGAAGGGGGATTATTCGATTGTACATCCCAATGATCACGTCAATATGGCACAGTCCACGAATGATGTCATTCCGTGTGCGGGCAAGCTGACGATCATGGAGCTGATGCCGGGGCTGATTGCAGAACTGGAGCGTTTACATAAAGCATTGATGGATAAAGCGGTAGAGTTTGATGATGTGGTGAAGATGGGGCGTACACAGCTGCAGGATGCGGTGCCGATCCGGCTCGGACAGTCATTTGAAGCATACGCGGCTGTAATTTCCCGTGATATCCGGCGGCTGCAGCAGGTGGAAGATGAGATGCGTGTGCTGAACATCGGTGCGACGGCAGTCGGTACCGCGATCAACGTGAATCCCATTTACCTCTTCCATATTATTAAAAATATCAATCTGGTGTGTGGAACCAATTGTTCGCAGGCAGAGGATCTGTTCGATGCGACCCAGAACCTGGACGGTTTTGTGTTTACCTCCGGTGTGCTGAAGACCTGTGCGGTGAACCTGTCAAAGATCTGCAACGATCTGCGCCTGCTTTCCAGCGGACCGAAAACCGGTATCGGTGAGATCAATCTGCCGCCGAAGCAGAACGGTTCTTCCATCATGCCGGGCAAGATCAATCCGGTGATTCCGGAGGTAGTCAGTCAGGTAGCTTTCAATGTCATCGGCAATGATGTGACAGTGACGATGGCGGCTGAGGCAGGACAGCTGGAGCTGAACGCATTTGAACCGGTGGTATTTTACAATATTTTTGAATCGATTGATACGATGACCGGAGCGGTCCGGACTCTGATTGACAACTGTATTCTGGGTATTACAGCGAATCGGGAGCGCTGCGAACAACTGGTGGAATCCAGCGTATCCCTGGCAACGGCGCTGTGCCCGTACATTGGTTATAAAAAGTCTGCGGATATTGCGAAGAAGTCGCTGGAGACGGGAGTTCCTGTGCGTGAGCTGGTGCTGAGTGAAAATCTGCTGACGGAAGAGCAGCTGGAGAAGGGGCTGGATCTGCTGGCGATGACGCAGCCCGGACACCAGTTTTAGAAAAAAACTCCGTGGGGACGGAAGATACCGGTAATGCCGGATATCCGTACTCACGGAGTTTTTCATTTGATTTACAGTTTCTCGCCGGTCAGCATTTCGTATGCCTGCAGATATTTGTCGATGGTCTTGTCGACGATCTCCTGCGGCAGTGTCCAGTTGTTGTCCGGATTTGCTTTCAGCCAGTCGCGGGCAAACTGCTTGTCGAAGGATGGCTGGCCATGACCCGGTTCGTAGCCTTCTGCCGGCCAGAAACGGGAACTGTCCGGAGTCAGCATTTCATCGCCGATCACGATGTTGCCGTCCTCGTCCAGACCGAACTCGAATTTGGTGTCTGCGATGATGATACCGCGGCTCAGTGCGTAGTCTGCACATTTCTTGTAAAGCGCGATGGTGCAGTCACGAAGCTTGACTGCGTATTCTTCTCCCTTGCCCGGGAAATATTTCTCAAGATGAGCAATGCTCTGCTCGAAGGAGATATTCTCGTCATGGTCACCGATCTCCGCCTTGGTGGATGGAGTATAGATCGGCTCAGGCAGTTTGTCGGATTCCTTCAGACCTTCCGGCAGCTGAACGCCGCATACGGTACCGGTCTTCTGGTAGCTTGCCCAGCCGCTGCCGGTGATGTAGCCGCGCACGATGCATTCCAGAGGCAGCATGTTCAGCTTGCGGCACATCATGCTCTTGCCTTCATATTCCGGAGTATGGAAGAATTCCGGCATATCCTTGACATCGGTAGAAATCATGTGGTTCGGAAGAATGTCTTTGGTTAAATTGAACCAGAATTTGGACATCTGGGTCAACACCGTTCCTTTTTTGGTAACGGTGTTGTTCAGGATGACATCGAAGCAGCTGATCCGGTCCGTTGCAACCATGATCAGGCTGTCGCCGTTGTCATAAATTTCACGTACTTTACCTTCTTTGATTGGTTTCATCTTATACACCTCTCTAATAATTAATGTATCTTTAATAATAGGATATAATAAATTGATTGATTTTTAAATAGGAAAATGAAAAACTTTTAATTTTTGTTATATAAGTACAAAACTTCAACAGGTTTCATGTTATAATACTGCTATTCGAACAGGAAGGACAGCAGGAAAGAAGCGATTATGAGTTTAGTAACGATTGAACATCTGACAAAATCTTATACGGAGAGACGATTATTTGACGATACGGCGTTCAGCATCAACGAAGGAGAGAAGGTTGGGCTGATCGGCATCAACGGTACCGGCAAGTCCACGCTGCTGAAGATTGTGGCGGGTCTGGAAGAGCCGGATGAGGGATCGGTGGTTCGCAGGCGTAATCTTTACATCCGGTACCTGCCTCAGATTCCGGAGTTTACGGCCGGGGATACGGTACTGGACAGCATTGTGCGGGACAATGCTTCCGAGCCGCATTTTTCTTCCAGAGAGGAGATAGAGGCCAGCGCGAAGACGATTCTGACGCAGCTTGGCATTTATGATTTCGATGAGAAGGTGGAGCATCTGTCCGGCGGGCAGAGAAAGCGTGTGGCCCTGACCAGCGTACTGCTTTCTACGGCGGATCTTCTGATTCTGGATGAGCCGACGAACCATCTGGACAGTGAGATGGCGGACTGGCTGGAGGATTATCTGAAACGGTTCCGGGGGTCGCTGTTGATGATTACCCCTGACCGATATTTTCTGGACAGTGTGACCAACCGGATTGTGGAACTGGATAAGGGGAAGCTTTACAGTTATCAGGCGAATTATGAAGGTTTCCTGAAGCTGAAAGCAGAGAGGCTGGATATGGCTCTGGCTTCTGAGCGCAAACGGCAGTCGATTCTGCGCGTGGAGCTGGAATGGATGCAGCGTGGTGCGCGTGCCCGTTCGACGAAGCAGAAGGCACATATTCAGCGCTATGAAGCTCTGCGGGATATGGATGCGCCGGAGTTTGACCGGGAGGTTGAGATGGAGTCTGTTTCCAGCAGATTGGGACGGACGACGGTGGAGGTGACAGATCTTTGTAAGGTTTATGGAGATAAGGTTCTCATCCGGGACTTCAGTTATGTCTTTTTGAAAAATGACAGGATCGGCATCATCGGACCGAACGGCAGCGGAAAATCAACTCTGATGAAGATGATTGCCGGATGGGTGGAGCCGGATTCCGGTACGATTGCGATCGGACAGACGGTAAAGCTGGGATATTTCTCTCAGGAGAATGAAGCCATGGATGAAAATCTGAAGGTGATTGATTATATCAAGAATGTGGCGGAATATGTGCAGACAAAGGACGGAAGCGTCAGCGCATCCATGATGCTGGAGCGTTTTCTGTTCCCGTCCAGTGTGCAGTATACGACGATCAGCCGCCTTTCCGGTGGTGAGAAGCGCCGCCTGTACCTGCTGCGGATTCTGATGGATGCGCCGAATGTGCTTTTGCTGGATGAGCCGACCAATGACCTGGATATCAGAACTCTGACGATTCTGGAGGATTATCTGGACAGCTTCCAGGGAATCGTGATCACCGTATCGCATGACCGTTATTTCCTGGACCGCATGGTGCGTCGGATTTTTGCTTTTGAAGGAGACGGAGCGGTGGTGCAGTATGAAGGCGGTTTCACGGATTATCAGGTGGCATACGCAAAGAAGCATCCGGAGTCTGCCGGGAGTACGGGAAGCGGGAAGAAGGTCGGTACCGGCAGCAGGGACAGCGCGGAGAGCAGTTCCGAAGCAGGAAGCGGGAAATCATCGCAGGATGGCAGGGCGCACCAGAAGAAGCTTCGCTTTTCTTATAAGGAACAGAAAGAATGGGATACGATAGAAGATGACATTGCGGCTCTGGAGGATGCGATTGCCGCGCTGGATGAAGAGATTGCGGCTTCTGCGACCAATTACGGCAGATTGAATCAGCTGATGGCGGAGAAAGAGGAGAAGGAGCAGCAGCTGGAGGAGAAAATGGAGCGCTGGATGTATCTGAACGAACTGGCGGAAAAAATCGCGGAACAAAATTAAAATACAAAAGCACTGCCTTCAATAATTATAATTTATATCCATATCTGCCATGAATTTCCGGCATATTAATTTAGTATATTAACTTCTTGACTTTACTATGCTGAATTGCTATAATTTTTTTCGGAAGCGTAAAGAGCAATGGGGCTCTGCCGGGTGGCAGGGCCTCTTTGTCTTTTTTCGGGAAAGAAAGTATGTTGTATGTAAAAAATATGTGTGCAGAAGGAGAGTAAAGTTATGTCTTATGTTGATGAAATTTACGCAAAAGTAGTAGCACAGAACCCGGGAGAGCCGGAATTCCATCAGGCAGTGAAGGAAGTTCTGGATTCCTTAAAGCTGGTGATCGATGCGAACGAAGAGAAGTATCGCAAGATGGCACTGTTAGAGCGCCTGGTTGAGCCGGAGCGCATCATTTCCTTCCGTGTTCCGTGGGTTGATGATAATGGACAGGTACAGGTTAACAAGGGTTATCGTGTACAGTTCAACAGCGCAATCGGACCGTACAAGGGAGGTCTGCGTCTGCATCCGTCTGTAAACCAGGGTATTTTGAAATTCCTGGGCTTTGAGCAGGTATTCAAAAACTCTCTGACCGGTCTTCCGATCGGCGGCGGCAAGGGCGGTTCCAACTTCGATCCGAAGGGCAAATCCGACAGAGAGGTTATGGCATTCTGCCAGAGCTTTATGACAGAGCGGAGCAAATACATCGGTGCTGATCAGGTTGTTCCGGCCGGCGATATCGGTGTTGGCGCAAGAGAGATCGGATATATGTATGGTCAGTATAAGAGACTGACTGGTTTATATGAAGGTGTTCTGACCGGTAAGGGTCTGACCTACGGCGGTTCTCTGGCAAGAACTCAGGCTACCGGTTATGGTCTGATTTACATTCTGGATGAGATGCTGAAGCACAACGGTAAAGAGCTGGCTGGCAAGACTGTAGTAATCTCCGGTTCCGGCAACGTGGCAATCTATGCAACCGAGAAAGCTCAGCAGCTGGGTGCAAAGGTTGTTGCATTGAGCGATTCTAACGGTTATGTATACGATGCTGACGGCATCAAGCTGGATGTTGTAAAAGAGATCAAGGAAGTTCGCCGCGGCAGAATCAAAGAGTATGTGGCTGCTGTTCCGACTGCAGTTTACACCGAGGGCAAAGGTATCTGGACCATTCCGTGTGACATCGCACTTCCGTGCGCTACTCAGAACGAGCTGAATCTGGATGATGCAAAGGCACTGAAGGCAAACGGCTGCTTCGCAGTAGCTGAGGGAGCTAACATGCCGTCCACCAGAGAGGCAACCGACTTCTTCTTAGAGAACGGTATGCTGTTTATGCCTGGTAAGGCTGCAAATGCAGGCGGTGTTGCTACTTCCGCACTGGAGATGAGCCAGAACAGCCAGAGACTGTCCTGGACTTTCGAAGAGGTTGACGCAAAGCTGCATGACATCATGGTTAACATCTTTGCAAAAGCAGACGACGCTGCAAAACGTTACGGTGTTGCAGGCAACTACGTAGCAGGCGCAAATATCGCAGGCTTCGAGAAGGTTGTAGATGCTATGATGGCACAGGGGATTGTATAATAAAATCCTTATAATATGCAAAAAGAAATCCGCGGACGAGTTGGTAAGGCTCGTCTGCGGATTTTTTTAATAAGTGGGAAAAGCTCAATTCTTTTGATTCATAATGGAATCAAAAGCGGTCTGATAAAGCACAGCTTCATCATCCTGAAAACGGTCTGACTTCTCAGTGGAGGTCATGGGTTTTCTGGATGATTTGAGGAAGTGATCCAGATTTCCAATCATATGATAGCAGAAGAAAAAGATTCCGGCTAAAGCAAGAATGATTAATACAGCAGTCATATCGGGTACCTCCTTTCCGTTTTTGTACTTATATTATATCGAATATCACATAAGGATGGGATTGGGGTTTGAGCGATAATATTAAGATAATATTAAACCGGTCAAATCTTAATGCAATCTTAATGCTTATTTTTCCATGCAATCGAAAACAGGAAGCGAAAGATATGTTATACTGGATACACAAAGAGGAAGGGAGAGAGGAATATGTCAGAAACACATATTCTGGTTTGTCTTTCGTCTTCACCTACGAACGGGAAAATTATCCGGGTAGCGGCACAGATGGCAAAAGCATATGACGGAACATTGACCGCACTGTATGTGGAAACACCGGATTATAAAGTCATGAGTGAAGAGAATAAGGCCCGGCTGCGGGAAAATACATTGTTGGCGGAGCATCTGGGCGCTACCGTGGAGACCGTGTACGGAAGTGATATTCCGTTTCAGATTGCGGAGTATGCCAGACTGTCCGGAGCGACCAAAATTGTGATGGGCAGAAGCAATATGCGAAGAAAGTACATCTGGAGCAAACCTCCGCTGGTAGAACGTCTGATTAACCTGGCACCGGATCTGGATATTCATATTATTCCGGATCGGGATGTGTCAAATTATCGAATTCGGAAACTCTATCAGGCGGACCGGTTGTTCCGTCCGGATGATATGATCAAAAGCTTGCTGCTTTTGATGGCGGCGACGGCGGTAGGCGGGATTTTCCGCTATATGAACATGTCGGACTCTAATATTGTCATGATTTATATTATCTGTGTGCTTTTGACAGCGGCCGTAACGTCACGGATGCTGTACAGTCTGGTCATGTCGATGGTCAGTGTACTGGCATTCAACTATTTCTTTACGGTACCGTATTTTACATTGAAAGCATACAGTGATGATTATCCGGTTACATTTCTGACCATGCTGCTGGCCGCTTTTATCACCAGTACGCTGGCCGGACGTATGAAGCAGCAGATGGCGCAGGCTTCGGAGGCTGCATATCGTACCAAGATTCTGCTGGAAACCAATCAGATGATTCAGCAGAAGAGTGATCGTCAGGAGATGGTGTCGGTGGTTGCCGGTCAGCTGATGAAGCTTTTGCGGCGGGATATTATTTATTATCCGGTGGAAAAGGGGCAGCTGCAGGAAGCGGTGATTTTTTTCTGTGAGAATGGAGAGAAGAATCCGAAGTATGGAAAGGAAGATTATCTCACAGCCTCGGAGCGGGAGGTTGCGGAGTGGGTGCTGCGGCACAATCGTCATGCGGGAGCGACAACGGATGTGAGAAATGATGCACGATGCCTGTATCTGGCGATCCGCACCGGAGATCGGGCGCAGGGCGTAATCGGAATTCCGATTTCCGGTGAACCGTTGGAAACCTTTGAGAACAGCATTACCTTGTCTATTCTGGGTGAGTGTGCACTGGCACTGGAAAAAGAGACCGCTCTGAGGGAGCGTGAAAAGAGTGCTCTTCTTGCCAAAAACGAGCAGCTTCGTGCCAATCTGCTCCGGTCGATTTCTCATGACCTGCGGACGCCGCTTACGTCCATTTCCGGCAATGCAGGTGTTCTCCTGGCCAATCCAGACGGCATGGATGGGGAGAATCGCAAAAAGCTGTACGCGAATATTTATGATGATTCGCTCTGGCTGATCAATCTTGTGGAAAATCTGCTCTCCGTGACGAAAATAGAGGATGGAACCGTAAAGCTGCATAAATCGACAGAATTGATTGACGAGATGATCCAGGAGGCGCTGCAGCATGTAAATCTTCGCAAAAAAGATCATAAAATTATTCTGACACCATCGGAAGATTTTCTCCTTGTGAAGGCAGATGCGCGTCTGATCATGCAGGTGATCAGCAATATCGTAGATAATGCGGTCAAATATACACCGCCGGGATCAGAGATAAGAATATCGGCTTTTCGTCAGAATGGTATGGTGTCTGTGGAAATTGCGGATAATGGTAACGGAATTTCGGATGAGGAAAAACCTCAGATTTTTGACCGGTTTTATGTAGCGGGGCATGGTGTGGTAGACAGCCGCAGAAGTCTTGGGCTGGGGCTGTCTCTTTGTAAATCAATTATAACGGCACATGGTGGGATGATTGAAGTGCGGGATAACAAGCCGAGAGGTGCGGTGTTCCGGTTCACTTTGCCGGAAGAGGAGGTAACATTACGTGAATAAACCATTGGTTCTTGTTGTCGAGGACGATGCGGCGATCAGCAATCTGATTACAACGACGCTGGCGATGCAGAATTATAAATATCAGGCGGTTCAGAGTGGAGAGGCTGCGGTTATGGCCGTGGCATCTCACAATCCGGAGGTCATGCTGCTGGATCTGGGATTGCCGGATATGGATGGCGTGGAAGTAATAAAGAAAGTGCGGTCCTGGTCGACGATACCGATTATTGTCATCAGTGCACGCAGTGAGGAGACGGATAAGATCGAGGCACTGGATGCTGGGGCAGATGATTATCTGACAAAACCGTTTTCTGTGGAAGAACTGCTGGCGCGCCTGCGCGTAACCTTCCGCAGACTGAGTTATTCAGCCGGCTGTGAGGCAGAGACAACGATTTTTGAAAATGGTGATCTGCGGATTGATTATGCATCCTGTTGTGTTTATTTGAAGGACACTCAGCTGCATCTGACTCCGATCGAGTATAAGCTTCTCTGCCTTCTGGCGAAAAACGTGGGCAAGGTGCTGACGCATTCTTATATTACAAAAGAAGTCTGGGGCAGCTCCTGGGACAATGATGTGGCCTCTCTGAGGGTGTTTATGGCTACTTTAAGAAAGAAGATTGAAAAAGATCCGTCTGCCCCGCAGTATATTCAAACGCATGTAGGAATCGGATATCGGATGCTGCGAGTGTGACGTAAAGGAAATACTTCCGTTTTGCGTTTTGCAGAACTGGGATCAGTCGGGAATGATGCCGTGGGCTCGGAACTGGGCTTCCAGCCTGCGGATGCGTTCCTGTTCTTTCGCTTTACCTCGTTCTGACTGCAATTCATTAATCATGTAGTGGACGGTATTTTCGTCCAACATCTGTAATTCTTTGGAATACATCTGCATTACCTTCTCTGTATTTAAACATAATTCGTAGATATCCTGATACATGGCTTTGAATTTTGGAGCTGTTTTTGGGAGAGTAAAGTTGCTGTTTTTATATGCAAAAATCTAATTAAAACATTTATAAAATACAATTAGGATAAAATAAAATTTTATATTGAATTATTTAGGTTTTTGTGATATGATGTTTTTAACAACAGATGTGAAGAAAATATCAAAAAATTAGTCAAAAATTATAATGCGGAAGGTGGTCTGTATGATTTCGAATCAGGAAAACAAGAAAAGAATGGAAGGTTGGAATATTACCTCACCAGATACAGAAGGTCTTCATAAATGCATTCAGCCGGGAGTACAGGACTGCAAGGTTGCTCATATTTATCGTCTGAATCTGAATAAGGGCAGTAAATTTGAACTGGAATCCGGAGAACTGGAGATGAATCCGGTACTGTTGAAGGGAATGGCAAAAGTTTCCTGTAGTGCATTTGAGGAAGAACTGGTAAAATTAGATTCTTTCTATATCACAGGTGGGATGACTGTTGCAATTGAAGCTCTGGATGACTGCATCTTCTATATTGGTGCAGCTGTTTGTGAGGGATACGGAAAGCCGTTTGTTCGTAAATTTGATAAAGATCTTCCATTAGGAGAAATTCATCAGATTCATGGACATGGAGTAGGGCAGAGAGAAGTATTCTTTACCCTGAACCCAGAGATGGAATCATCAAGATTGTTATGTGGTCTTACCTGGGGCGGCAATGGTGCGTGGACCAGCTGGCCGCCACATCAGCATGAGAAGGATCTGGAGGAAGTATATTGCTATTTTGACATGGATGCTCCGAAATTTGGTTTCCATGTGAGCTATTTAAAGAGTGGGGAAGTTGAAGATATCGTTGCTCATACAGTGAGAAGCGGAAGCATGATTCTGGCACCGGTTGGTTATCATCCGACGGTTGCATCCCCGGGAACGCAGAACACCTATTTATGGGTTTTAGCGGCACATTCACATGCCAGCAGACGTTATGATCTGGCAGTACTTGATCCGGTTTATGAAAATACCTGATCAAGCCAGCGGTACGGGAAATTCAGAAGGGAGGACATGTCAGATGAATATGTTTGATATTACAGGTAAGAAAGCAATTGTTACCGGAGCAGCTCAGGGACTTGCACATGGAATGGCAGAAGGTCTGATGGAGAACGGTGCGGAAGTTACGATTATTGATATATCGCCAAAAACGCCGGAAGTTGTAAAAGAATTTAATGACAGAGGGTTCAAATGTCATGGAATCATTGCAAATCTGGGAGATGAGGAATCTCTGGTGAATGCATTCCATGAAAGTGTTGCTGCAATGAATGGTCTGGATATCATTGTAAATGCAGCAGGTGTTCAGAAACGTCATAAGAGTGAAGAATTCCCGAAAGAGGATTGGGATTTTGTAATTAACATCAATCTGACTTCTGTATTCCGTCTCTGTCAGCTGGCTGCACAGCACTATCTGAAAAACGGTGGAGGAAAAATCATCAACATTGCTTCTATGCTGAGTTATTTTGGTGGTTATACGGTTCCGGCTTATGCAGCAAGTAAGGGTGGTGTTGCACAGATTACGAAGGCATTTGCAAATGAATGGGCTGGCAAGAATATTAATGTCAATGCACTTGCTCCCGGTTATATGGCAACCGTTATGAATACTGCAATTATGAATGACGCAGGCAGAAATGATGAGATTTTAAAGAGAATTCCTCAGGGAAGATGGGGAACTCCGGAAGATATGAAAGGTCCGGTCGTATTTTTAGCTTCTAAGGCATCTGATTATCTGAATGGTGCAATTATCACTGTAGATGGCGGATACTTGGGAAGATAGGGATAAAAATAAAAAGAGGAGGAGAAAACATGGGAAAGATTCTGCTGATTAATGGTGCAAATCTGAACCGCATCGGCAAAAGGGATCCTAGTCTTTATGGAGGAAAGGGACTGGATTATATTGTCGATAAAGTGAAGGAATATGCTGCCGGATATGATATTCAGGTAGATGCATTCCAGAGCAATCATGAGGGAGAGATTGTTGACAAGATCCAGGAAGCGGATGGAGTTTATGATGGAATCATTATCAATCCGGGACCATTTACTCAGTACAGCCACGCAATTCGTGTAACGCTGGGGACGGTTGATATTCCAACGGTAGAAGTTCATCTTGTGAATATTTTAAAAACAGGTGAGCCTACTGTCCCGGGAAAGAACTGCACAGGTGTGATCTGTGGATTTGGAATTAATTGCTATTTATTGGGTGTAGATGCAATTCGTCACGAAATGAATAAGTAAAAATAAACAAAATGAGGAGGATGTTTTATGAGATTGAAAAAATTGGCAGCGCTGGCAATGGCAGCAGTAATGGTATCAGGCATGGTAACCGGATGTGGTTCTTCTGAGAAACCGGCAGAGCCTGCAAAGACTGAGGCAGCAGCCCCGGCAGAAACGAAGGCGGAGACAAAGGCAGAAGAAAAAGCAGAGGAAAAGACTGAGGCAGCAGCACCGGCAGCAGAGCCGAGAAAAATTACGTTTGCCTCACAGTCTGTTGGTACCACCGGATATGTTCGTGTAAGTGCGTTCGCATCTGTTATTAATCAGAATCTCCCGGAAGGTTGGGAGTTAGAGATTCTGCCGATTTCTTCCGGCGGTCTGGCAGGTACCTTACTGGTAGAAGAGGGACAGGCTGACATTGGTGAGGGTATCAGTGTTACTGACAGAATGCTGGTAAACGGTGAGTATGGCGGTATGGAACCTCTGAAAAATACTCTGGGTATGTTTGCAGGTACTGACTATGCACATTTCCTGATTATGTTTACGGATTCTTTCCAGAAGAAGACCGGTTATACCACACTGGAAGAATTGATCGAGAATAAAGTTCCGTTCCGTGCAGTTACAAAAGCACCGGGTTCTGCAAGCGAGATGGGTATCCAGAAACTTTTAGGAACCTTTGGCATCACCTATGATGATATCAGAAAATGGGGTGGAGAAGTTACTCAGGTTGCACCGAACGATATGGCAGATCTGCTGAAAGAAGGACGTGCAGATGTTTGTCTTGATGTTGTTGGACTGGGACAGGCTGCATTATCTGAGCTTACGATGACCACCAATATGTATTTTGCTCAGCTTTCTGATGAGACTCTGAAGAATCTGGAAGCATGCGGATATGTATTATCTGAGATTGAGGCTGGAAGCTGGAACGGACAGACTAAGCCGCTTAAGACCGCACTTCAGTGTTCTACCGCAGTATGTAACAAAGATTTGCCGGATGAAGTTGTTTATGCTATCGTAAAAGCAATTTGTGAGAATAAAGAGGCTCTGGTAGAGCAGGTTCCGGCTCTTGGCGTATACTTTGTTCCGGAGAAATCTGGTGAACCGGGACGTAATGGTATGGCTCTGCATCCAGGCGCAATCAAGTACTACGAAGAACAGGGCTGGGAGCACTAATTTCATTTAACAAAATTGAAAGTTAATTTTCATTTGGAGGAAGAACAGATATGAGAAAAGTATTATTTACCCATCCGATGATTGAAAGCGGATTAAAAGAAATGCAGGATCTGGGCTATCAGATTTACTGTCCGAAGGAGAAAAAGCCGCGTCAGGAAATCATTGAAATTGCTAAAGATTATGAGGCCATTGTATGCCCGGTCTTTAAAGTAGACAAAGAAGTCATTGATGCAATGCCGGAACTGAAGATTATCTGCACATTCGGTAAGGGCTATGATAATGTGGATTTAAATTATGCAACAGAGAAAGGAATTGTTGTAGCAAATATGCATGCAGTTGATGAAGTGACTGCAGAGTTTGGTGCAGTTCTGATTGCAAGTACCATGAGAAATATTCCGCAGACCAACTACAATCTGAGAACCATTCCGGGGCTTCCGTGGGGGCCTGTTGCGAACCTGGGACATTCTCTGAGAGGAAAGACTCTGGGTATCATCGGCATGGGCAGAATCGGTCGCGGCGTTGCAAAACGTATGCTGGCATTTGGTATGAAGATTATCTACTACAACAGACATTCTGTAGGTGCTGAGCTGGAAGGCTTCCTTGGTGATGCAAAACTGGTTAGCCTGGAAGAACTGCTGAGAACTTCCGATGCAGTATTTATCAATGCTCCTCTGAATGATGAGTCTTTCCATATGATTAATGAGAAGACTCTGAATATGATGAAGGATGACGCTTATCTGTTCAATCAGGGACGTGGCCAGATCATTGATGAGCAGGCATTGATTAAACATCTGCAGGCAGGCAAACTCGCTGGTGTTGGACTGGATGTATTTGAGCATGAGCCGAATATTCCTCAGGAATTGCTGGATATGCGCAATGTGGTTGTTACTGCGCACATGGCTACCGGTACCATTGAAGACAAAGCAGGTATGGTTGCTGCAGCAGGAAGAAATATCATTGATTACTTTGAGTATGGCAAAGTGCCGAATCTGGTAAATAAAGATGTGCTGCCGAAATTAAATCTGAAATAAGAAAGGGAAAGGCCGCTGCGAAACAGGCGAAGAATCATCTGTTTTGCAGCGGCTTCGTTAATTAATACGTTCCAGCGTATAATTGATACTGGTTCTTGCACCATCGATATGATGCAGAATTGCTTTTTGGAGAGCATCCAGATCCTGTTTTTTCAATGCATCCAGTATTTCTTCATGTTCCTGAACTCCAGCGATCAGTTTGCTTTTTGGTTTTTTGTTATAAAGGAAATAAGAAAAAGTATGGGCTCCGATGGTATCGTATACTTGAAGTGCACGCTTGTGGTTTGCGCATTTCAGAAAGATTCGATGGAATTCATGATCCACGCTGTAGATCTCTAAGAAGTCGTTTAATTCCGTTGTCCCAATTTCAATAGCACGGTATTGTTTGTTGATATTTGCCTGCAGTTCGTCCAGATATTCCGGATGATAGCTGACTGCTTCCATAATAACCGGGGCAAAGAAGCTCTCCAGCATGTATCGGATATCCATGGTTTCATTATAATCCTGGATAGAAATAGGTTTAATTCGCATGCCTTTACGTGGAATGGATTCTACCAGTCCTTCAACAACCATACGATTTAAAGCCTGCTTAATTGGTGTTTCACTGATTTCGTAACGTTTTACAAGATCCTGAAAGATAATTTTCTGCCCGGGTTTTAATACGTTACTGGAAAGATCAGACCGAATTTTCTCATATGCAGCGTCCACCAGTGACGGATGCGGTTCTTTAATCTTTGGCATATTCCTAATCTCCTTTCGTCATGATTTTTTCTATTGAGGCAATGATAAGCTGATGCTTATCCCCTTTATGAATACCGGTATTGTACCAGGTTTCCCAAATCTGAGAAGGGAAGCTGTCGAGGAAATCTGTTTGCTCAACGGTGGTACGGAAAAGCTGGCGGCAGATCATAACGGACTGTGCTTCTTCAAAATAAGGGGTTTCCTCTTCACCGTAAAATCGTGGGGTGAAATTGCAATGGGAAATCTTATCAACTGTACGTCCGGAATTTCGACCGCAAAAATATAATTGATCATGATAGGACTCGTCAAACAGAGTCAGACTGAACGTTGGATATCGCTTTAAATAAGTCAGGGTGTTTCTTGAATTGCGGATAACGAGAAAAACAACATCCTTATTCCAGATAAACCCGCTTCCGCCCCAGCTTATAGTCATCGTTCCCAGACCCTCTGGTTTACCGGCAGTAACCAGCATCCAGCGGTTGGTTAGGTCGTCCGTAAAACGGGAGGAAGGTCTGGTAGATGGTAATACATTCCATGATTGAGTATTCATAAAATGGCCCTCCTGTAATAATTATTAATTTGGGTGTATTATATCACGAAAACAGCAAAAAAACAAGAAAAATAGAATTTTATCAACTAAAAATAAAATTTTATTAGTATAAAAAGTAGATTTTTAATATTGAAAAAAACGACTTTTTGTGCTAATATATGAATAGATAAAATTTGAACGAACACAAATAAAATTTTATTCAGGAAGTGAGAAGGAGGGTTCGTATGGAACTTAATGACAAGAAATTCAAAAAGAATGCGACACTTGGAGTTGGTACAGTGTGGTTGATTTTCATGCTCTATTTCAGCCTTGTGGAGTCGCTTCACCCGATGGTGCTTTCGCCGGTCTTTTTGGCGTTTGGATTATCGATTGTGTTTATTAACAAGCCGTTTCCTTTTAGTGATAAAGTGAAGGTTCTGCGGCTTCTGGATTTTGTGATGATTGCGATTCTGATCTGGGTATCTGTTTTCTATTATATGGAACAGACCCGTATTATCACCAGAATTCCTCATATCTCTCCGGTGCAGATTGAGGATAAAATGATTACACTGTTTCTGATCGTATTTTTGCTGGAAGCAGTTCGCAGAGTAATCGGCTGGAATCTTCTGGCATTTGTATTATTCTTCCTGGCTTATTGTTTCTTTGGAAAATATTATCCGGGATTCATGAAGTTCAATGGCTTTTCCATCAAGCAGTTCTGTGAGATCATGACAATGACTACAGACGGTCTGTTTGGTACACCATTGGCAACAACTGCAAGCTTCATCTTCTGGTTTATGATGTTTGGTGCTTTTTTTGCTGAGTGCGGAGGCGGACAGTGTCTGATTGATATCGGTATGAAGTTCAGTAATCCGAACTCGGGCGGACCTGCAAAGGCAGCAGTTCTGTCTTCCGGACTGATGGGAATGGTAAGCGGAAGTGCGGTAGCAAATGTTTCGACTACCGGTGTTATGACGATTCCGATGATGAAAAAAGCAGGTTATGAGCCGCATCAGGCAGGTGCAATTGAGTCTGTAGCTTCTACAGGTGGTCAGATTATGCCGCCGATCATGGGTGTTGGCGCATTCATTATGGCTGAACTTCTGGGAATCGGTTATGGAGAAGTTGCCATGGCTGCTTTGATTCCTGCACTGGCTTATTATCTTTCCGTGTTTATTCTTGTAGATTTAATTGCCAGAAAAAATGTTCATCTTAATCCGGGAAGAAAAGTTAATGCAGAAGATTTGAAGTTTGATGTAAATCCGATTGTACCGAGATTGTATTTGTTGATTCCGGCAGCTATTCTGGTTTATATGGTAATGTCGGGACAGTCTTTAAGACGTTCTGCAATTGTGGCAACCGTAGCAGTTCTGGTGCTGAATCTGGTTCCGGGACGTGGGGTCAGCAAAGAGGTATTGATTGATGCATTTGAAGATGGTATTAAACAGGCTGCAAACATTGCATTGCCGACAGCAGCTTGCGGTATTATCATTGCGGCTTGTGTACAAACTGGTTTGGCAACGAAGTTTTCAGAGGTTGTAGCAGTTGTCGGCGGACAGTATCTGATTCTGGCTCTGTTAATTACCATGATCGGATGTATGCTTCTGGGTATGGCATTGCCGACAACGGCAGCGTACCTGATTGCTGTAGTATTATTTGTACCTGTTATGTTGAAGCTGAAGCTTTCACCAATAGTTGCTCATATGTTTTGCTTTTATTTCGGTGTTATGGCGCAGATTACGCCGCCTGTATGTCTTGCTTCTTTTACAGCGGCAGGTATTGCAGGAGCAGATTCCTGGAAGACCGGCTGGACAGGTTTTACTTATGCATTGGTGGCATTCCTGGTACCATTTGCGTTTGCGTACCAGCCAGCACTTCTTCTGCAAGGTTCTTTGGTTGATATAATTCAGCCTACCATAACATTGTTTGCAGGTGTATTTGGTCTTTCTGTTACGGTTTCCGGCTTCCTGTTCCGTCCGATGCCGGTATGGATGAGAACTGTAACTTTTGCATTGGCGATGATGTTGATCATTCCTGAAACCATTACAGACGTTATTGGTGTAGGCGGATTGCTGCTGATTGTTTTCTTTGAAAAAGCGGCAGCGAAAAAAGCAAAAGCTGCATCTGCGGCATAATCATGGTAACTGTTGATTTTAAATAAATATAGTTTAGGGGATAGGAAAATGGACGTATTAAAAAGAATTGAAAATTATGGTGTGATTCCGGTTGTAAAAATTGAGAAACTGGAGCAGGCACTGCCGCTGGCAAAGGCACTTTGTGACGGAGAGCTGGAAGCGGCTGAGATTACCTTCCGTACCGACTGTGCAGCAGAGGCGATTGCCGCAATCCGCAAGGAATATCCGGAAATGCTGATTGGTGCAGGTACGGTAACAACGGTTGATCAGGTAAAAGCTGCTGTGGAAGCTGGCGCTGACTTTATTGTATCTCCGTGTTTTGTAGAGGCAGTTGTTAAGTATTGTGTAGAGAATGACATTTGTGTAATGCCGGGCTGCGCAACACCGACCGAAGTTCAGATGGCAGTTTCCTGCGGACTGAAAGCAGTAAAATTCTTCCCGGCTGAAGCAGCTGGCGGAGTTGCTTATATCAATTCTCTGGCATCTGTATTCAAGGGTGTGAAATTTATGCCGACCGGCGGTGTGAAACCGTCTAATATGCGGGAATATCTGATGAATCCGAATGTTATCGCATGCGGCGGTACCTGGATTGTTCCGGCTAATCTGCTGAACGCAGGCGAATACGATGAGATCCGCAAACTGGCTCGTGATGCTGTATTTGGAGTATTGAATTTCGCGTTTGCTCATGTTGGCATTAATGTGGACAAGGTGAGAGCGGGCTATGATGCAATCTTCCGTCTGGCAGATACATTTGATCTGATTCTGGGCAATACCAGAAGTTCTTCTTACGTAGGACATGAAGTAGAAATTACCAAACAGCGGTTTAAAGTAAGAACGGAGCATGGTCATCTGGGTTACTTTACTGACAATCTGGAAAGAGCGATCTTCTATCTGGAGAAGAAGGGCATCGAGTTTAATTACGACAGTGTAAAACCGTGGAATGGAAAGCCGTATGTAATTTATCTGAAGGATGATCTGGCAGGTTTTGCGATTCACATCGAAGAGCGCAATGATCACAACCCGGGTAAATGGGAGCACAGAGAAGAAGTGAAGCTGTACGCTCCGGCTGAGATTGAAGAGAGAGAAGCACTTGGTGAATAAGGAGGAGCAGAATGAAGAAACGGATGACCTGTATCAGACACCATGGTATCATGAATGAGGGAATCCCGCTCCGATATGATCATGCTCCGGTCATTACAAAAGAAGATTATGAGGGACGTATTGGGAAGCTGCTGGATGCGGCTTCCCAATATTCCCATCTGCTTATTTATGCAGATAAGGAGCATTTTTCCAATCTGGAGTATATCACGGGATACGATCCGCGCTACGAAGAGTGCATGATGCTGCTGAAGAAGGGAAGTCTTCCGTGGCTGATTGTCGGAAATGAAGGAATGGGGCAGTCCCAGTGCATTACTGTTGCACATGAAAAGGTATTGTTCCAGTCGTTAAGTCCGATGGGACAGGGCCGGGGAAAATCGAAGAAGCTGACAGAAATTCTGGGGGATTTTGGTATTGATGCATCTGCCAATGTCGGAGTGCTTGGTTGGAAATCATTTTCGGAATTGGAAACAGATGATCCGAAGCATATGTTTGAAGTACCTGCTTATATCATAGGGGCACTTCAGGCAAGCGGATGTACAATGGAGAATGCCAACTGGCTGATGATGGACAATCACTGCGGCCTGAGAACCGTTCACGATGTGAAGACGCTGATTCTGTCTGAGATTGCATCGACGAAAGCCAGCAGAAAAACCTGGGATTTTGTCTGTGGTCTGAAGGAAGGAATGACAGAAATTGAGGCATCGCAGTTGTTCAATATTGACGGTGAACCGTGTCCGACTTACCCGAATATCTGTTTTTACGGAAAAGGTATTTTGAGTCCGGATTATCATCGGACGCTGAAAATGGGCGGCCCGATTGCATTCGGTATGGGTTACCGTTATGCGCAGATTCATCGGGTTGGGTTATATGCCAGAAATTTTGCAGATCTGGAAGAAAAGTTCAGATCTTGTATGGAAGAACTGTTTGCCACTTATTTTGAAGCTGTGGCAGTGTGGTTCGAATCACTGGGAATCGGAGTAACCGGAGGCGAGGTATGGAGCAGAGTGAAGGAAGTCATAGGAAGCTATGAGGAATTCGGCATTGCTCTGAATCCGGGGCATCTGATTCATACGGAGGAATGGACGAACAGTCCGTTTGTGGAGAATGGTACTGCAGTTCTGAAATCAGGTATGCTGATTCAGTGTGATTTTACCGCAAGACCGGCATCCTGCATGGGACTTGGGGTTCACACGGAGGACGGTCTGATTCTGGCTGATCGTGAAACGCGTGAGGAGATCCGGCGTCAGGCTCCGGATTCTTATGAGCGGATGATGAATCGCCAGACATTTATGAGAGAGGTTCTGGGAATCAACCTGCGGGATGAGGTACTTCCGACTTCGGATATCTGCGGTATGCTGCATCCGTTCTTTGCGGATCTGGATTGCCTGGTGGTGAGAGACCGATAAGAAACGGTGGATTTTGGGAGAATGGCATTTGCTGTTCTTCCTTTTTTTAATTTGCAATATGATGAATCATGGGTTATAATGCATACTTACAGAGAACAATATTCGGATGCAGACGGGAAGTAAGAAGGTGACAGAATGCATAAATTTTTGCGCAGTGTGGGCTTTGGCCAATACGGAAAGAAAAGAGAGATAGAGAAGCTTCTGACAGAACTGGAGAAGACAGCGACAGACCGGCGGCGGATACAGATTGATACGGATGAGAATCTCTGCGAGATTCGGGCGGAGGTGGCCCCTGGCATGGGGATTGCCATGACGGGAGAGATGGATGCATATGGTGTTTTCCGGCGGGAGTATTATTATCCCTATATTACGAGTCCGGATGTATCATCGCAGGCGGAATGTTCCATTCAGCGCCATACGGAGAAGGAGACTTATGCCGGGCTGCTGGATGAATATCGGGTAGGTATTTCTCTGATTTTTTACCTGGATAATGGATTTGAGTATCGGGAGCGCAAGCTGGATCATGCTTCCCGAAAAGTGAAGGGCGTAAAGCTGGCAGGGCTTTGTGCGGAAGGAAAGATTCTGCTTCCGCTTCACAAGACGAGGAAACAGATCGAGCTGGCGAAGGTGGCCACGAAGGACCGCAACAGCCTTCTGGAGGCGGCAAAAAATGGCGATGAAGATGCGATGGAGACGCTGACGATTGAAGATATGGATATGTACTCTCAGATTTCCAGAAGAGTGATGAAGGAAGATATTTATTCGATTGTGGATTCCAGCTTCATGCCGTGTGGGATCGAGTGCGATCAGTATTCTGTGATCGGAGAGATTGTGAAAATCGACCAGAAGGAGAATTGCCTGACTCAGGAGCCGGTTTATGATCTGACTCTGAATTGCAATGATCTTGTATTTCATGTCGGGATTGCGAAGCGTGATCTTCTGGGGGAGCCCAAGGTCGGACGCCGGTTCAAGGGACAGATCTGGATGCTGGGAGAGGCTGTGTTTGAAGGATGAGCGAAAAGAAGCTTGACTCTGGGGCGTTTTTTCTCTATAATAGGTAAAGGTGTCAGGCAGTTTATGCCGGATGGATTTTCATGTTTTTGTCTCTGTAGCTCAGTAGAATAGAGCGTTCGCCTCCTAAGGTTGCGTTACAACGGCCACCGGAGGAAAATTGAATAAGGGATTGCAGTTCGACTTTTGTCGGGCTATAATCATAGATGACCATACGTCGCTATAGCTCAGTTGGATAGAGCGACCGCCTCCTAAGGTTGCGTTACAACGGCCACCTCAAAAAAAACTAAATAAGGGATTGCAGTTCGACTTTGATCGGGCTATAATCATATATCAGACACGTCCATATAGCTCAGCTGGA
>JALFHZ010000034.1 GCA_022776445.1 Lachnospiraceae bacterium | reverse complement strand
ACCACCGGTAAGCACCAGGACCTTTGCAGTCGCTGCCCGGCGGATGGCTTCCACCTGCACCTCATCATATTTCATATTTACAGTATGCTGAAGCTTATCCACATCCACAGACAACTCCGGATTACCGGTATCCTGTCTGGCTTTCATAAGAGAAACCCATAGTCTGTCTGCTGCAGGTTCTGCAGCCAGCTTTTTCAATTTATTGGCAACACCAACCTCCGCAAAATAAAACGGCGGCAGGTAGATACATTCTTTTTCAATCTCTTTGGCAGCATCTTCCGGAATGACCTCATCCGGTGCAAACTGCGGAACCATAATCTTCTCACGGATCAGTTCTTCATCCTTCAACATCTGATCCATGGTCATAATGATGCTGGTATCCTCCGCCTCCAGAAGTTCTGATGCTTTCCTGATCAGCTGGTCACGCTCTGCATAAACATGGCCTTCATCTGCCAGCTCACTTAAGGTATACATGATACCGCTGCGCAGACGGATAAATGCCTCCTTGCCAATACCAAGCTTCATGGCAATGTTGTCAGCCGTCTTAAAACCAATTCCCCAGATATCATCCGCCAGGCGGAATGGGTTCTCCTTAACCTTCGGAATGCTCTCATTTCCATACTGACGATAGATCTTCGCTGCAAATGCAGTGCTCACACCATGATCCTGGAGAAAAAGCATAATATTCTTGATCTCCTTCTGTCGTTCCCAGCTCTCAGCAATCTTATCGACACGCTTCTTTCCAATACCGGGAACCTCCAGAAGCCGCTGCACATCCGTCTCGATGATCTCCAGCGTATCCGTGCCGAACTGCTGCACGATCTTCTTAGCAAACTTCGGTCCCACGCCCTTGATCAGCCCGGAACCAAGGTACTTCTCAATACCAAAAACTGTGGCAGGCATGGTCTCTTCCCAGCTCTCCGCCAGAAACTGTCTGCCATATCTGGCATCCACTTTCCAATTGCCCTCAATCAACAGCACGGATCCAACATTGACATCCACAAGATTTCCAACGACCGTAACCAGGTCATTATAGTTCTTCACGGCGCACTTCAAGACAGAATATCCTGTTTCAGGGCTTTGATAAGTTATACGTTCTACAACGCAGCGTATCTTAATCATTCTGTCTCTCCTGCCTTTATCATGATTTTGCTTATGCCTATATACTGTTATTCACAATCTGTTCCAAATGTGATGCAATGAATTCCTGCGCTTTCTGAGAATACATGACAATTTGATATGATTGTCCATATGTCGATGTTCGTTCCTGCATGTAAAGCCCAAAACCTATTCCCAACTCCGTTGCTTCTGGATGGAGCTTTCCTGTGTATTTGTCTTGAACATCAATTAAATAGCCTTTCCGTTTCAGCCAGTCTGTTACTGGTTTTGTACCGATTCCCCGCACATTTGGATCAAGTGCCAATCCTTTCAGCCTATTCATAAAATGAGTAATCGAAGTATCATCTACGTATTCAAACCCGGAAAGACATTCAAACGGGAATGGGGACTTTGACGGTTTAGGTGCCCGTCCGCCAATCATACCATCATTTTCCTTAACTGCAGTGAGAACCTCTTTTACAAAATACATACACCTGATCACATTCGGATTGTTTAATACGGAATCCTCTTCCATAGGTTTATTATTAACAGGATTCCTGCCATCAGCGATACGTTCAATATATTTCATGGCAACTGCCAACCTTTGCATATCAATCTGCATAATCTTACCTCACCACCTTATGCTTTTAACATTTGCTATCACCTTTTATCTATCCTTGGTTTTCTATGTATTTTCTCAGCATTTCTTCTGAAACATTCCCTACACTACACGCAAAATATCCGTCCGTCCAAAACCTTATGCTTTTGACATATCTCGTAAGAAAACTGTTTTATATCATCCGATATCTGCTTTGATGCCAGTAGCTTCTTTCTATACTTGCATACGAAAATAATGTGATACTGTAGCAAATACTTGTGCCTGTTTTTTGATTTCCATGTTCCCATGGCACAAGTATAGCACAAATCACTACTTCAGGCTACCTTAACCCACCGTCTAAAGCCAGTGGGATTGCGGCAGCCATTATTTCAAAAGCAGCGAAAGGAGTACCTCCAACCGCTCCGGATGTATCTCCGGATTAAAAATTTCTTTAAAAATCCCGTCATAGACTACCTTCACACCTCTGGCACCAGAACAGAAATTGAGAAACGTGTCCTGCTGTTCCTCAGTCCACCGCTGAAACAGATCATTCAAAGGTGGCTTGGATCGGATCTGTGTCAGAATCGCTTCTTTCGTGCGGATCATAGGAAAATATTTTTGCAACAATGTCTGATTTTTACTCATAAGCAGACAACCCCCTTGTAAAAAATAAAAATAGCGATAACCGGAGATAAGTTCATCTTGATGAACCTGACCGGAATCCGATGTCTTGTAACAAGACAAAAAGAAAAATGTGATAATCAGACCCCACCTGGAAAATCAGATGGGAAAGATAGTTTTATTCTAGCATAGAGATACATATATGTAAAGAACAGTCCTTCAAGAAAAAAATACCGTAGAAAAAAGCAAGGTACACACAACTGCGTACCTTGCTCAAATGCTCTTTCCTTCCCTGTCCCCTTTCAGGCTTCCACACCCAGCTTCACCTTCAGTGCATTTTTAATAATACTGATGCACTTCTCATCTCCCAGGCGTCCATTGTTCAGCACCAGATCATAGTTTACCGGGTTGTCCCAATGATTTCCGCCGGTGTAATACCGGTAATACTCTGCGCGATACTTATCCGTTGTCGTAATCAGATGATCGGCCTCTTCTGCGCTGACACCCAGACGGTTCATCACCCTCGCCCTGCAGAACGGACGCGGAGCTTCAATATAAATACTGAGCACATTATCATAATCTTTCAGAACGTAATCGGCACACTTACCGACGATAATGCAGCTTTCCTCAGCCACCAGCCTGCGGATAATACCTGCCTGAATCTCAAACAGGCGGTCATCCGACGTAAACACCTCTACCTGCGGTCTCGGTGCCAGATGCGCCTGCAGCTTATGTAGCTGGACTCCGATGTAGCCACCGCGAAGTTTCTCATTCACTTCCACAAATTCCTGCTCTTCCAGTCCGCTGTAATGAGCCGCCAGTGTCAAAATTCGATTCTCATAGCTGTTGATTCCCAGCTCCTCTGCCAGTTTAAACGACAGTTCACGTCCACCGGAACCAAACCCTCTTGCAATTGTAATCGCGTAATTCTTCATAACTGCGCCCCCTTTCGCTGTTTTGAATCGTTACTTCAATTTTATAAATTTTCCGACATCATGTCAATGTATTCTCAAAAATTCTGATTAACTTTTCGCTTCAAGAAAAGACCGGCACCTTTCTTTCCCTGGAACACACCATGTTCTGCCAGAATATTGCCTCTCTGCATCACCAGATCCAGACTTCCCTGAAGCTTCATACCCTCATATGCCGTATAATCCGAGGCTCCATGCATTCGCTCCTGTGTAAACTCACTCTCTGCAGACGGATCAATCACCACGAGATCTCCATCCGAGCCTGGCTGAAGAATTCCCTTCTGCGGGTACATACCATAGATTTTTGCCGGATTGGTGCATGCAGCTTCTACAAACTGATTGATGCTGATCCGTTTTTTCATCACACCTTCCGAGAACAGAAGCATCATACGTTCTTCCACTCCCGGCGCTCCGTTCGGACATTTGGTAAAATCATCTCTGCCCAGCTGTTTTTCCCCGTGATAATGAAACGGACAGTGATCGGTGGCAACCACCTGAATCTCTCCGGAAGCAAGTCCTTCCCAGAGCCGGTCACAGTCTTCCTGCGTTCGAAGAGGCGGAGACATAATATACTTCAGCCCGTCTTCGTCCAGATACCGTTCCTCCGTCAGTGTCAGATACTGCGGACAGGTCTCCACATAAATATTCTTCTGTCCTCTCCGGCGGGCATCAGCCACTGCATCCAGACTCTCCTTACAGGACAGGTGCACGATATAAACCGGAGCATCTCCGGCAAGCCGTGCCAGATAAAGCACACGCGCCACTGCTTCTGCCTCCGCAAGATTCGGCCTGCTCTTGGCATGATAAATCGGACTGGTATCCCCGCGATCCCGATACATCCTGCGGTAATCCTCCACAACCGCATGATTTTCACAGTGGAATGCCGTCACACCGCCCAGTTCCTTCATCCGTTTCAGAATCTTCAGTGCAGCTGCATCATCCAGACGAAAATCATAGGTCAGATACACCTTCACACTGGGAACGCCATCCTGCACCATGGATTCCAGTTCGTCCAGAATCGTATCATCCACATGCTGTGCCGTACCGTGAAAACCATAATCTGTGACTGCTTTTCCTTCCGCCAGATGATGATATTCATTCAGCTGATAATGAAGGGCGCATCCCGCCGGACCAAAAGCCATGTGATCCACAATCGTCGTGGTTCCTCCGCAGGCTGCTGCCACTGTTCCATGATAAAAATCATCAACAGCACGACAGGCCCCTGCCTGAAGATCCATATGCGTATGTACATCCACCCCACCCGGAATCACGTATTTCCCAGCAGCATCAATGATTCTGGCTCCCTCTGCTTCCAGATCCGTTCCGATGCTGACAATCGTTTCACCGTCAATCAGGATATCTGCCGCATACGTTTCTCCCGGCGACACTACAGTGCCGTTTTTAATAATCGTTTTCATAATACTTTCTCCCATTCCATTATACTGATTCTACTATATCACGGGAATGGATAATTGGCAAATCCATAATCCAGAAGCGCTTTGGTATCGGTATAATGAGTTCCGCTGGCTTTCATTACAACCGCGATCAGACGCACACCGTTTCTCTCCGCACCGGTCACCAGCGTGTTGCCGGCTTTCGATGTGTATCCGGTCTTTCCGCCGATAATCCCCTCATAATAACGGGAATCGGAAGGGTACATCATCTTGTGTCCCATCGTAATGGTACGGGCAGCCGCTTTCTTCGTTGCCGGGAATTCATAAGTACGGGTCGTATCGATTTTCCGGAAAGTCTCATTCTGAAGAGCCGCACGCATAATCAGTGCCATATCATACGGCGTTGTCTTGTGATTCTCATCATTCAATCCATGGGGATTCACAAAATGCGTATTCCGGCAGCCCAGTTCCCGTGCTTTCGCATTCATCAGATCCGCAAAGGCCTCTACGCTGCCGGCTACATGCTCTGCCAGCCCATTGCCGATCTCATTTGCTGATTTCAGCAGAAGGCCATACAGGCACTGCTCCACCGTCAGCTGGTCTCCCGCACTGATGCCAAGAGAAACCGCACCGGATTCCAGATTCGTCGTCGCTGTTTCAGAAAAAGTGACTATATCATTCAGATTACACCGTTCCAGTACGACCAGTGCCGTCATCACCTTGGTAATGCTCGCGGGATAAAACTGCTGATCCTGATTTTTCCCATACAGAACCTGACCGGTCGCTGCATCCAGCAGCACCGCTCCCTCAGCCGCGACTGCCGGCTTCTGAGCCTCCGGCTGTACCGCGGCTGAACCAGTCTCACCGACTGCCGCGCTGCTCTCGCTGACTGCCGCGCTGCTCTCACCGGACGGTGCACTGCTCTCACCGACTGCACTGACAGACGGCCCGGTTCCGGTTCCACCGGAAGCCCTGCCGGCCTCAATCACATTGGAATGCTGACCGCCTGCTTCCACCGCTCCTGCCGGTTCCTGCATCACTTCCTGCTCAATCTGAAGCGGTACCGGTATCATCGTTACTTCTGCGTATGCCGTCTGACTCCAGGTCAGTGTAAGTCCCAGGCCCATGGCCAGGATCTGTTTCCATCGATTATATTTCATTTCAAAATTCTCCTCGCGAAATCTGGTATCTGAGGAAATCAATTCCTCCACGCTTTCTCAGTATAACATACTTTTTATCGGAAAATAATGACAACTTTCTTAATCTTGTAACCAAAGCCGGTCATATTTTCTTCATAACTGGCATGCCTTCCATCATAGATTTTCATCAATAAGACCTTTCGCGGAGTCCGTCATGTATTACGCTTCCCGCAACTACCGATCTTACTGCAAACCTGCCGCAAAAATCATGGTTTTCTTTCTCCTGTCCTTCCTGCTTGGCCACTGGCTCGGCTACGTGACCTGCCGGGATCAGAAAACCGCACCGGTCTCTGCAGACGGCAACTGGGGACTGAGTTTTCAGCAGGAAGGGCAGCCCCCGGTCGGCAATGCCACCGCCGATTATTTGAAGCAATTCAACGCTCACTACACCGGAAACACAGCCGAAAAAGTTATTTACCTGACCTTCGATGCCGGTTATGAAAACGGCTACACGCCCGCCATTCTGGATGCCCTGAAAAAGCACCATGCTCCCGCTGTTTTTTTCCTCGTAGGCAACTATCTGACAACCAGCCCGGATCTGGTAAAACGGATGATTGCGGAAGGGCATATCATCGGCAATCACACGTTTCATCACCCGGACATGTCAAAGCTGTCTTCCAAAGAAGCTTTCTCCAGGGAACTGAAATCTCTGGAAACGCTGTATCAGGAGGTTACCGGCAGACAGATGAGCGCTCTGTACCGCCCGCCTCAGGGCAAATACAGCGAATCCAACCTGCAGATGGCAAAAGAACTCGGCTATCACACCTTTTTCTGGAGTCTCGCCTATGTGGACTGGTATGATGACAAACAGCCGACCCATGAAGAAGCCTTCCATAAATTGCTGGGACGCATTCATCCCGGTGCGATCGTGCTGCTGCACAGCACCTCAAGGACCAATGCTGAGATTCTCGATCAGCTGCTGACCAAATGGGAGGAAATGGGCTATGTCTTCCGCCCGCTGACAGACCTGCTGTGAACACTGCTCCGGTTATCGGATTATTCTGGAAATCCGAAGACTGCTATGGTACAATAGGTGTAATCGATTTGTAATTTTCACAGGAGGAACCCTTATGCATGCATTTACATACTGTAATCCGACAGAAGTTGTATTCGGAAAAGACACAGAACAGAAAACAGCAGACCTGATTCGCAAATACGGTGGCAGCCGCATACTGGTGGTTTACGGCGGAGGCAGTGTCGTCCGCAGCGGACTTCTTGACCGCATCTGCGGGAACCTGAAATCCGGACATCTGGACTATACGCTATTCGGAGGTGCCAAAGCCAATCCCACTCTGGAACATGCAGAAGAAGGCGTCCGGGCGGCACTTGATTTTCAGGCAGATTTCATACTTGGTATCGGAGGCGGTTCTGCCATCGATACTGCCAAAGCCATTGCCATCGGCACAGCATCTCCCGACACGGATCTCTGGAAATTCTGGAGCCGCGAGGTGACTCCTGCAGCCGCACTTCCGATCGGAGCTATTCTGACCATCTCCGCTGCCGGAAGCGAAACCAGCAATTCTTCCGTTCTGACCAATACGGCATCCGGAAGCAAACGCGGTCTCAGCACGGATCTGAATCGCCCGAAATTTGCCATCATGAACCCGGAGCTCACGTATACCCTGCCGGTTTATCAGGTTGCCTGCGGCATCGTGGATATCATGATGCACACGCTGGACCGTTATTTTAACCCCAATGACAATGAGCTGACCGATTCCATCGCAGAGGCACTGCTCCGCACGGTAATCGCCAACGGTCCGTCCGCACTTTCCAACACTCACGATTACGAAGCCATGAGTGAACTGATGTGGGCCGGTTCTCTCTCTCACAACGGTCTGACCGGTCTGGGAGGAAAAGGGGATTTCTCCGTACATCAGCTTGGCCATGAGCTTTCTGCCATGTTTGACACCGCGCACGGTGCATCCCTCTCCACGGTATGGGAGTCCTGGGCAAAATATGTATATCAGACCAAACCGGCTCGCTTCGCACGCTATGCCCGCAATGTCTGGGGACTTTCGGATGAGGATGAACAGGCACTCGCATTAAAAGGCATTCAGGCAACCGGAGACTTTTTCCGCTCGCTCCCGCTGCCGACCAGTTTCAGTGAGAATCCGGACATCGGTATTCAGGAAGACCGCGTACTCCGGGATCTTGCTTACCGCTGCACCTTCGAGCGCACCCGCACCATCGGCAGCTTCCGTGTACTGAACGAAGAAGATATCTATAAAATCTATCAGCATGCCAATCAGTAGGCTGCATTCCTTGTTTTTCCTGCATTTTTCCGGATCATCCGGAGATTCAGGAGCTGATAGCTGACCACCATCATCCAGCCGATTCCGGTCGACACAGCCAGTCCGGCAAGCCCGAACCGCTGTGTCATCGGATAAGCCAGCAGCACTCTTGTGGTGATATTAAGCGTCGTTCCGATCACCGGCACATGCACCTTCCCGGTTCCGCGAAAATACCCCACAAGCGCACTTCCCACAAAGCAGAGGATATAAAACAGCGCAATCAACTGCAGATAGCTTCTTCCCTGCTCCAGTGCCTCCGAGTTTCCTTCCCCCAGAAACAGTCTGAGTCCCGGCACCGTCAGAAGATACATCAGAAACGGAATCACGATTCCCAGAATCACATGAAATTTCACACCTTTCTTCAGGCTCTCTTTCACCCGTTCCGGATTGCCCGCTCCATGGTTCTGTGAGATCAGAACAGACATCGCAAGCGCCCCGCCGTCCCCGAACGAATTGCAGAATCCTTCCAGGCGAAGTGCCGCGGTAAAGCCGGCAATTGCACCGGTTCCCAGAAGATTTACCGCTCCCTGCACCAGCATCTTTCCGATATAGAGATTCGATTCCTGCAGCGCGGAGGCAGCTCCAAACCGAAGCGTTTTCCGCAGCAGATCAGCATGAAACCCCACTTCCTTTCCGGTAAAAATCAGATCGCGATGACAACACCAGAGATATCCACAGCACCCCGCTGCGGAAAGCATCTGTGCAAGCACGGTCGCCAATGCGGCTCCGGCCGTTCCCCATTGCAATCCCGCAACAAAAGCCAGATCCAGAACCATATTCACCGCAACAGAAAACAGCAAAAACAGCAGCGAAGCCAGTGTATTTCCGATGGAACGCAGGATCCCCGAAAACAGATTATAGGCATATACGGCAATCAGACCGGCAGCAATCACCTGCAGGTATTCCACGGTATACCCCATCAGTTCCTCCGGCGTTCGAATCAGCGCAAGAACCGGTCTGACTCCGGCCAGAAATATCAGACTGAGTGCTGCTGCCGCCCCGCCTCCGCAGCTGACCGCCGTAAACATTTCCCTGCGAAATTCTTTCCAGTCGGCCTTTCCATACAGCATGGAAAAAATCACCGAAAGACCCGTACAGAATCCATTCAGAATAAAAATCATCAGATTCATCACCGTTCCGGCAATTCCAACCGCTGCAAACGCATCCATTCCCAGATACCGGCCGATAATCATGGAATCCACAGTATTATAGCACTGCTGAAGAATATTACCCAGAAGCAGCGGCACCGCCAGCAAAACCAGCTGCTGCGAAATAGGGCCTGTCAGCAGATGATTTTCTTTTGTCTTCTCCATTTCCAATTCCTCCGTACATGTTCTTTTGAACATCATACTCCCATTCGAATTTCTTTGACTAATGCTTATTTTGCGCTTATAATATAAATAAAACTTTATATTATGGAGAAACACATATGACACGCCTGGAAATTGAAGCATTCCTAACCATAATCAAAAACGGCAGCATCTCTGCTGCTGCCGAACAACTGTTTATCACCCAGCCCGCATTAAGCCGGCGCATTCATGCGCTGGAGCAGGAGCTGGGATATGATCTTTTTATCCGCGGGAAGGGTATCCGCACGGTCACAATTACCGAAGAAGGCTCCGCATTCATTCCGGTCGCCGAAAAGTGGATGCATGTATACCGGGAAGCGCTGGCGATCTCCCGCCTGAAGCAGAAGCCGATTCTGAATCTCTCCTCCATCGGAAGCGTCAGTACCTATCTGCTTCCCAATGTTCTGCGTCAGATCGTCTCCGATACAAACGAATATAATCTCTGCTTCCACATGTACCACTCGTTTGAAGCATACAGCTATGTGGAAAGCGGACTGGTCGATATTGCCCTGATTTCTGATGATATGTATCACAGAACCGTCCTGACCACTCCGCTTTTTCGTGAACCGTTCGTTCTCATCGGCGGTCCGGAATGGACGGACCGCCGCTCCATCCATCCTTCTGAGCTGGATCCGCGCAATGAAATCTGGCTTCCCTGGAATCCGGAATTTGCCGCATGGCACGACAAATGGTTTGATGTAACCATTTATCCGAGCGTACAACTGGACCAGATGTCTCTGATTGAAGAATTCCTGACCGACCGGAATTTTGCCATTGTACCACTGGCGGTCGCGCTGCGTCTGAAGAAAAAATCCGTACAGATCTGCCGCCTTGAGAACGGCCCGGAAGACGAGATTATTTACAGTCTGACTCTGCCAGCCAATCAGAAGAAGGCTCCTCTGATCCGGCACTTTCTGCAGCTTTTCAAAGAAGAAATCTGCACCCTGGACGGAGTGCAGATTTATATATAAGGCTTATTAAAAATGCAGAACTCCAAGCACCATACCTGCGATCAGGCATACCAGGCTGACACCCCAGATCCAGAAGAAGGATGCTTTGATATGATCCTTGATCTCAACACCTGCAAGGCCGGTGCCAAGGAAGGTCGCCGGAACCACCGGGCTGATGAAGGTTGCGCAGTTTCTGCACACTACCATCGCAATTGCCGTATGCGCCGGATTCACGCCAAACTCGTTGCCGATTCCGATCAGTACCGGAAGCAAACCGAAGAAGTAAGAATCCGTACAGAACAAAAGCGTCAGCGGTACAGACAGGATACCGATGATCAGCGGCAGGAATCTGCCCATTGCCTCCGGAATGAAGGATGCAAGAACATTCGCCATATGTACCATGATCTCACTCTCTTCCAGCACACCCAGGAACACGCCCGCTGCCAGAATGGTGGAAGCCATCATCAAAGCCGGACCGGAATGAGACTTGATGATTTTGTTCTGAAGCTTGGCCCCCGGATAGTTTACCAATAATGCCACTGCACAGCCGACCATAAACAGGAAGTAAGACGGTACATCCAGAAAGATCAGGCAGACAATCACAATCAGAGTCAGGGCAACATTGAATCCGAACAGCTTCGGTCTTGCCAGTTCATTTTCTTTTTTATCTTCTTCCAGGCTGATACTCACCGTTTCGCCTGCTGTCGCGCCGGCTCCTCGTTTTTTCTCAACATTTCCCCAGAAAAATGCGGTTGCAAATGCAATCAAAATACCGACAATCTGCATCGGAAGCAGCTGCATCCACAGTTCATTCGGGTCGATCCCCAGCACGGTTGCAGAACGCATGGTCGGACCACCCCATGGCAGCAGATTCATAACACCCATAGAAGTTACACAGATCAGAAGCAGTGTGGTCGGACGCATGTTCAGGCGTTTGTACACCGGAAGCATCGCCGGAATCGTGATCAGGAATGTGGAAGCGCCGCCGCCGTCCAGATGACCGATCATGGCAATCACACAGGTCATCATAGCCACACCAACTACATTGCTGCCGACCTTTTTCATCAGTGCGTTGATGATGCGGTCAAACATCCCCGCATCAGTCATGATTCCGAAAAACAGCACGGAAAAAATAAACAAGGCAGCCGTAGAATGTACACCGGACACACCGGCCTTGATGAAACCTCCCATCTCACTGATGGTAAAGGTTCCTGTTGCCACCAGAATCGCAGCTGTGACCGTTGATACTCCGATAAATGCCAGTGCAGGCACCGTCACGTTTCTCAAAAGCAGCACAATAATCAGGATGATCGTTGCAAATCCCAGTAACGCAAGCATGATTTCGTTCATGGTAAATACCCTCCGTTTCTTCATTCAATCATGTTTGATTGGTTATACGAAGAGTATAGACTTCCAACCTTACATCCCTTACGTTTTCTTCTTACAGTTTGTTAAGAATCGACTTTCAGTATATTAAGCAGTGTTCACCCGGATGCCTGCTGCCTGCTGTTTCGAATAGCCTCCAGAATCATGGTGTCAGACACCGGTTTTACCAGATATCCGTCTATAATTTCGTTGTATTTTGCCTCAACAATCTCTTTGGTGATACAGTCCGCCATCATGATCTTGCACATGGACGGGTATTTTCCCTGCAGCGCCATGCAAAACTCGATTCCGCTTCCGTCTTCCATACTTTCATCAATCACCAGCACATCCGGCTCCTCTTTCTCCAGAATAGAAATCAGCTCTGATTTTTTCCTGCAGACTGCCACGGGCAGATGCAGCTTGCCGAAGCTTTTTTTCAGCATCTCCAGCACCTTTGCATTGTCATCCGCAAGCACCAGACGCAGAGATTCCCTGGGCTTGTCGATCAGGATTTCCGCTTCTGTTCCCTGCTCCGCTGCCGGCAGAATCACGTGAAATACCGTTCCTCTTCCATACTCACTTTCTGCATAGATATGACCTTTGTGAGACGCGATGATCTGCTCCGCCAGAGCAAGACCAAGACCGGTGCCCTCGCCGGATTTCTTGGTCGTAAAAAATGGTTCAAAGATCTGCCGCAAGGTCTCCGGCTTCATCCCGCATCCATCATCCGCAATCAAAATCTCAAAATAACGGTTCCAGGTATCGGAAATCTGGACAGTTCCAGTATCCTGGAATGCGGTCCGTTTTCCTATGATACCTCTTCCATGCGCTTTTACAAAAACGGAGAAGAACTGATTCTTTCCTCACGGGAAAGTACGCTGCTTCTCCTGTTTCTGAAGCATCCGCAGCAGGTATTTACCAAAGATATGATCTATGAGCATGTCTGGGGCAATACCGTTGCGATCGATGACAATGCCATTATGGTCTACATCAACCGTCTCCGCGGCAAGATCGAAGACGACCGGCAGAATCCCAGACATATCCTGACCATCCGGGGGCTGGGGTATCGTTTCGTGCCCTGATCCCGGAACCTTTTCCACCATTTTGAACCGGATACAGATACGGAAATGCCGCATCAGGATGAAATCATCCTCGATGCGGCACAACTTTTTGGCATTATTGGATTTTACTTCAGTTCCTGTTCTCTCATTCCGGATGAGAGTCTGCCGCTTCTGCAAAGATATTCATACACGGCATTGGGCACCAGCTCCTGTATGCGCTCATGATCCTGAGCTTCCAGACATCGCCTTACTTCCGATGCACTGACAGGAACCTCGTCCAGACATGTTCTTTCGATTTCTGTTACTGTGATTCCATATGCAGGCAGCACCTGCTTCATTTCCTCGTTATATCCGCGCGTTACGCTGCAGAACGGTTCTGTTCCGACAAAACGCTTTGTAATATGCAGTTCTCCCGCAATGCGCTGTGCAAAGAGTTCGAGATCCAGCCGGCAGTTTGCCTTCTCTCCCTGCATCTGGTCCTTGAAAAAATACGTCGGAAACGTCGCTGCTGATATCATATAGTCGGAAGTGCGATGCAAAATCACGTGGGGGAGATCACGCACCCCCTCCTGCACCATCTGATACCGCTCTTCGGCAGAAAAAAAGCTGCGGTTATCAGACAGTACAAACAGATGCAGATAGTCGCATTGTTTCAGAGCCTGCTCAATCAGATAACGATGCCCTTTCGTAAAAGGGTTGCAGTTGGCAACAACAGCCCCGATACAGGGCTCGCTGTCGGGTGCTCCCGCTTCCAGGTTCAACGCTTCCGGCGGTGTTTCTGCTTTCAGTCCGCTCAGGAATTTTGCAAATCCCGATGCGCGGTTCTCCATAAACAGAATATCGGGAGTCTGAAGAATCGTATAGAATCCCATATCTGCAAACATGCGCAGATTTTTCGGCTTCGTATAGATAAAGAACTGTGTTCTTCCCTGCTCAAATTCATACTGAACCAGACTGGAAATGACCGACGCGGACAATCCCTGTCCCTGATGCTCCGGATCGATCGCCACACATTTGATCACATTGTGATCCACAGAGCCCGTGCCAATAATGTCATAATTTTCGTCCAGTATACAGACGGAATATTCGATTCCATCATCATAGGTTAATTCCATACGACTCAGAAACTGCTTCAATTGTTCCAGTTCTCTGCCCTGCAGAGGACGTCCTTCCATCAGCATCCGATCAACACCTCCTCCTGTTCAGGCTGCCTGATCCAGCAGCATATTCATAAAAACAGCGGCTGCCAGAAGATCCGCACAGCCTCCGGCACTGATATTCTTCCGAATCATCTCCGTATCCATATCAATCAGCTTTTCATAGGCATCCTCCGCATAGGCTCCGCCGTTTTTCAGGAAATCCGCCGCCATCTGCTGCACCCGACGCAGGGTTTCCGGATTCTGCCTTGCCAGAATGTTAGAATCCTCCACCTGGCTCATCAGAACAAACAGGGTCTGCAGTTTCACAAGATTGTAGTCCTGTCCTTCCTTTACTCCCTGGCGCAGCGTCGGCACTGCCAGCTCCCATACAGACGGATATCCGGCAATTGCTTCACCGCGAATCCCGGTGGTGCCATAATTTTTCAGATTCTTCTCTCCGTGACTGACTGCCTCTTTTTGGCCCAGCTGCTCAAGCTCCCCGGTCAGAATCCGAACTGTCATTTCCTGCTGAATCTGTCTGAGTTCCGTTTCCGTCACCCGTCCATATTTCCGGAGACAGCGTCCTGCCGCCGCACAGTAGATACCAAGGGTAAAAATCAGGCCTTTATGCGTATTGACACCGCCGGTAGCCCGGTACATGGCTTTTTCTGCATCCATTCCGGTTCTGCGGATATGGCAGAACAATTCTTCTTCCGTAGAATCAAGGGTCAGTCCCTGTTCCGCCATCAGTACAAAAAACGGCCAGAGTGCCTGAGCACTCTGCTCAAACGTATGAATATCCATGTCTCTGTGCGCACCATTGGAATGACGGTCCACAAGCCCCGGCTTCGGAGTCGTATATACCTCCTCAAGCAGAGCCCGCCATGCCGTTTTGCCGATTGCAAGAGCAGTCATTTCCATACCTTTTTTTGCAGCAGGTTCACCTTTCATTCTCATGCACCTGCCTTCCAGCGGTCAATCAGACCAAACACACATTCCTGCAGCTGCTCCACAGTATGTGTACGGTTTCTTCCGCATACTTTGGCATCTTCCCCGCAGATCAGGCACTTTCTTCTGGCAGCTCCCACCACTTCCCTGGTCAGCGCGCAGCCCGCGGCATCCAGTACATCCACATCAAAAATTCTGCCAAGCTCATGCGTTTCCTCAAGAGCAACTGCCGCCCTTTTAAGCACCAGGCTGTCCGCACCGGACACCTGATAAACTGCCGCATTTCCCGCCTTTTTTTCCAGAACCGTTATGGCCTCCACATGACCTCCCTGCTGCCGGATCACGGCTTCCAGACTTCTCTGTCCTTCCTGAAATGCAGCCAGAATGGATGGGCCGGTTTTGACAGGTCCCGGAATATTCATGCCAAGACTGACAACCACACAGCCATTCTTCTCCCGAAGATATCCCGTCTGTATGAAAGCCTTCTGTTCCCGGAATTCCAGAACTTCAGGCAAGGTCACCTGTTCCTGCTTCATGGCCCATCCTCCTTATCATTTTAGTCTTCTCTAAATTCGAACGGCTTGATCTCACGGACTACGTCCATGATGGTGCCGTCACGGCTCTCGATGATACCTACCACACGATCGCCAAACTGAACCTTCTCCGGCTCACCGGTGATGGAGTAAGCGATGTCTCTCAGTTCTTCAATGGTCTTGAACGGCAAATCCACATCCTTCATCGCCTCAATCAGATCCTGTCTTCTCGGGTTAATCGCGATACCGTAGTCGGTGATAACCACATCCACGCTCTCACCCGGAGTGGTTACAGTGGTTACATCGGTACAGATTGCCGGGATACGTCCCTGCAGAAGCGGAGCAATCACGATAGAGCATTTTGCGCCTGCTGCCGTATCCGGATGCCCGCCCTGTGCGCCGGTGATCATACCGTCAGAACCTACTACTACGTTGCAGTTAAAGTGAACATCCACTTCCAGAGCCGCCAGAATGACAAAATCCAGTTTATTGACTACCGCACCCTTGTTAAACGGGTCTGCATATTCACCGGCACTGATCCGGAAATGCTTCAGATTCTTCACAGATTCTACTGCCGACAGGTCAAAGTCCTGCGTATCCAGCAGACAATCTACCTGATCGTTGATCAGCAGGTCACACATCGGCTTGGTCAGACCGCCGACACCAAATCTCATGCGGATGCCGCGCTCTTTCATAATCTTCGCCAAAGAGATCGTGGATGCGATGGATGCACCTCCGACACCGGTCTGGTAAGAGAAACCATCTTTAAAGTATGGGCTGTTCACTACGAACTGGGTACAATACTCAGCCATCATCAGTTTTCTCTGGTCGGTGGTTGGCTTTGCCGCGCCGGTCGCGATCTTCTTCGGATCACCGATGGCGTCAACCACAACAACATAATCCACCTTCGTCATGCTGATATGAGCCGGGAAGTTCGGGAACGGAACCAGACAGTCTGTAATTGCAACAACCTTATCTGCGTAATCACCGTCTACCATTGCGTAAGAAAGCACACCACAGTCGCTCTTGCCACCGATACCGCGGCAGTTGCCGTAATCGTCACAGGTTGGAGTTCCGATAAAAGCGATATCGATCCGGGTCTCACCGGTCTCAATGGCTCTTACACGGCCGCCGTGCGATCTCATGATGGCAAGACCTTTCAGCTTACCGGTAGAAATCGCCTCACCGATCTTACCGCGCACACCGGAGGACTGGATATTGGTAATGGTTCCGTCCTCAATGTAAGGAACAATCGGATCATGTGCCTTGCCGAGAGAGCTTGCACAGATGGTAATATCCCTGATGCCCATCTTGTGAACCTCCTCCATAACCATGTTGACAATGTAATCGCCCTCACGGAAATGATGATGGAAGCCCAGCGTCATACCATCGCGAATTCCGCATTTTACCAGTACATCATGAATGCTGTCCACCAGCTTGCTGCCGTTTGAATTGATCACACATCTGGTGTTCGGGCCGTCCTTTTTGTATTCGTATCCGTCAAAATAATGGTTGCCATGGAACACTTCTTTACCGGTTAATTCCAGAATCTCCTCCGGAATCTCTCTTCCAACTGCATTAATCATCTTACAAATCCCCCTTATAAACGCCTGATGCTTTTGCAAGGTCAATGGTTCTCTTTGCTCCGTCATAGAATGCGATATCGATCATCTTTCCGTCAACGGTAAATACGCCGATACCCTGCGCTTTCTTGGAGTCAATCTCCTTCACAACCTTCTCCGCAAAGATGATATCCTTCTGCGTTGGTGTGAAGATTTCATGAACAATGCTGATCTGTCTCGGGTTGATGATGGATTTTCCATCGAAGCCCATCAGATGAATGGTGTTGACATCCTGACAGAAGCCTTCCATGTTGTCCAGATCGGTATAAACGGTATCGAAGCACTGTACACCTGCTGCACGTGCCGCAATCACCATGTTCTGTCTTGCACCCATCAGCTCCACGCCGGTACCGGTGATGTGGGTCTGCAGATCCTTCGTATAGTCACCGCCGGAAAGGGCGATACCAAACAGACGCTCCGAAGCTTCACAGATATCCAGCGCCTTCATAACACCTCTTGCAGACTCGATGGCTGCAATGATCAGCACGCTGCCGGACGGACGTCCGAATTCCTTCTCAGCAAAATCGATGGCATTCTCCACCAGTTTTACATCATTGGCACTCTCGGTTTTCGGAATACGGATGGAATCACAGCCGCCTGCCACAGCACAGCGGATATCCTCTCTCCAGTATGGAGTATCCAGTCCGTTGATTCTGACAACGCGCTCCGTACCGCGATAGTCGATCTCCTGCAGTGCATGATACAGAGAGAATCTTGCTGCATCCTTCTGGTTCTCAGCTACGGCATCCTCCAGGTCCAGCATGATGGAATCCGGTTTGTAGATGTAGGGATCCTTGATCAGACTCGGTTTCTGTGCATTTAAAAACATCATGGTTCTTCTCAAACGTTTCTTATTCGGATTGATCATCGAATTGCACCTCCCCACGGTAAATGTTCTTTCTGGCCCAGAGAACGGTATACCGCTCCCTCAATGCGGGCTTTGATGGTACAATCCAAAGCGCCTTTGTCAACAATCGTGATCCTGACATCATCGATTCCCAGATTGTGCAGCGTCTCCAGCGTTACTTTGCGGATCTGATTGCCGAACTGGTTGATTACTGCACTTTCCAGAGTCAGCTCCACTTTGCCCTCTCCCTCTTCTACCGTAACCTGACAGTCACTGGACTCAAGCGTTCCCGCCATTGCAGGTCTTTCGATCTTCATGATGTGCTCCTCCTTTTTCTCCCCTTGCGGTTTCCTTTGTTTTTCTGTTTCTATCATAAGCCGGGAACCTTACAGCAGACAGGCGAATCACCTTAATATTTGTTAAGATTCCCTTCATTTCTTATGGTTTTATTTTACCAACCGGGACTGGATTTGTATAATACTTCGTCGCTGATAAGATGTATAGGAAATTCCTATGGCAACAACATATATATTGTAGTTTTTACAATAGGCATACAATTTCCCTGAATATGAAAAATAATGTTGACAGTTGTTATATGATGTTATATAATGTATTTAAACATATATAACATTTTAGGAGGACACCTACTATGACCGTAAAAGAAATCGTTGCTTCCATCAAAGCCAAGCAGCCGGATATCAAAGCCGTATATTTTGTAGGCTGCGGCGCATCCATGTCTGAACTGTTCCCGGGCAAATATTTCCTGGAGAACAATGCGAAGAAGCTTCGCACCAGCCTTTACACCGCTAACAACTTCAACTATTCCACCCCGGCAGGTGTTGACAACACCGCTATTGTAGTTACCTGTTCTTTAAGCGGCGGCACTCCTGAGACTGTAGCTGCTTCCAAGCTGGCTATGGAGCTGGGTGCTCACGTTGTATCCGTTACAATCGACCCGAACTCCCCACTCGCTAAAGCTTCTGATTATCAGATCATCCACGGTTTTGCTGCAAGCTATGGCGCTAAGATGGAGAAGCCGGCAAACGTTCTGGCTCTTGCATGTGAGATTCTGAACGAGTATGAAGGCTATGAGCACTACGATGATATGCAGGATGGTCTTTCCAAGATCTATGATCTGATCAATGATTCTGTAAAATTACTGGTTCCGACCGCTCAGAAGTTTGCTGAGGAGAACTATGACGCTCCGATTCTGTACTGCATGGCTTCCGGCGCTACCCAGTATGTGGCTTATTCCTTCTCCAGCTTCCTGATGATGGAGATGCAGTGGCTTCCGGCAAGTGCTTTCCATACCGGTGAGTTCTTCCATGGACCGTTTGAGATGGCTGATGAGAACGCTCATTATCTGCTGCTGATGAACGATGGCCCGACCCGTCCGATGGATGCAAGAGCATTGACCTTCTTACAGCGCATGAACGCAAAGACCACCGTTGTGGATGCAAAGGACTTCGGTTTAAGCTCCCATATCAAGAAATCCGTTGTTGAGTACTTCAACCCGCTCCTGATCGGCGGCGTTTTAAGAGTATATGCTGAGCAGATTGCAATTAAGCGCAATCATCCGCTGACCATGAGAAGATATATGTGGAAGCTTGAGTACTAATATTTGATATAATCCAGCCTTTTTAAAAAAAGAATCCTGCAAAACGGATTCTTTTTTCTTGCACAAAAACACACCTCCACTAATAAAAGTGTGAAGGAGTGCGTCTATGGAATGATTGATTTTGAAAGGTGTCCGTCAGACTTCCAAACAGTTCCATCAGATATCCCATCCGCATACTCCTCTTCTCCGTTCAAACGACGTGCACTGCGTAAATCCGGCTTCCCGCATCAGCACCTCTGCCGCAGCCAGATCAGCTCCTACATCCTGCGGCCTGTGGGAATCAGAACCGACTGTAAGAATCGTACCCCCCAGTTCCCGATACCGTTTCAGAGTGCGAAATCCCGGCATTGGTTCACCGACGCCCTGACGAATTCCGGAAGTATTAATTTCAATCCCTTTTCCGCGGGCAATTACATTTTTCAGAATTTCATCAATATAAGGCTCATACTGCTCATAATCATCGGCAAATCCATGCCGCGCCAGATGGCGTTTCACCAGATCCAGATGCCCAATGCAGTCGTATTCTCCCCAGGCAGAAAGTTCCACTAAATGACGGTAATAGCTTTCCATGATTTGCGGCACTGTACGCTCTGTATACTCCATTTTCTCCAGATCCACATTTTCTATCTTATGAATCGATCCGATCAGATAATCAAACGGATAACGGCGTATGATTCCGAATGCTTCCTCACGGCACAGATGCAGCTGACCGAATTCCATCCCGCTCCGGATGATCAGACGTCCTGCAAACTGTTCCCGACACCGTTCCAGTTCCTTCCAGTATTTCTTTAAATATTCCTCATGAAAAAACTGACGATGAACACCATGTGCGTATAATTCATAATGGTCAGTAAATGCAATTTCTTTCAATCCCCGCTCTAATGCAGCTTCACACATTTTCTGCATTGGAACCTTTGCATCCGGCGAAATACTGTGAACATGATAATCAACCACCAGCATCTCTCACAACATCCCCCTTTCTGCGATCCGATCCTGCCCTTTTAAGGCAGCACCTGTAATAATAACGGTTCCTGCCAAAGTCAGCAGCAGGCACAGATACAGCGCTGTATGGGCACTGGTCTGCTCAATCAAATAACCTCCGAGGGAATTGGCCAGTATTCCACCGGCCCCTCGGGTTGCCATTCCGATCACAGCCTGGCCCTTTGCCACATCCTCCAGCGGAATTGATTCATTGATAAAGCATGTACTGGAGAGATTGTAAAGTGCAAAAGCCACTCCCTGCACTCCCTGTGCCAGCAGTACCCCCTGCACGGATCCGGTAAACGCGTAAATACCGGAACGAATGCAATAAACCACCATGGCAAACATCAGAATATGACGCACAGAAAATTTCTTTCTCAAAAACAGGAAGGAGCTCATCACCGGAAACTCAATCGCTGCAGAAAGTCCCCGGGAAATCCCCATCATCCGCTCATCTCCGCCCAGTTCCCGTAAAATATCAATTTGGAAATTCTCAATAATATTTCCACACATGGACATCAGTGCAATACCTGCCAGCATCGCCAGCACGATCTTGTTTTCCTTCAGAAATGCGATATAGCCTTTGCTGCTGTATGCACGATTTACACTGATCATTTCCTTTTGCTCCTGTCCCTGTACTTTCCGTATCCTTGGGTTTTCCATCCGAAGGACAGCCAAAAGAAACAGCGTCTGGAACACCAGAAATACCAGAAACAGCCGTTCGTACCCGATCCAGCTTAAAAAATACCCGGAAACCGTCATAATCACCGCATAACTAATGGAACCGATCCCGCGGCAGAACCCGAAATTCAGATTCCAGCCATAATTCATAATCTCCATCGCCATCGTATATACAATCGAGTCCAGAGACATCTCTGCTCCGAGCACCAGCATATAAAGAAGCAATATAGTTGAAGCCGAAAGTCCGCTCCGATCAAGCAGTACCGTCAACCCCATCGTAATACCAGCAATCACAAGAATGGTTCGTTTTGCAGATACAGCCTGGTATCGATCCATAAAAAAAGCGGACAGCATCTGGAAGAAAATCGCCGTTACGGCTCCGCCTGAAAAAGCAATTCCTACCTGAAAACTGTCCAGCCCTCGAAGTCCCATCGCTACATTTGCATATCCGACCATAAATACATTTGCCATCCAGTAACTCCCGGAAACAAATGCATATCTGGAAGTAGCATGTTGTTTCATATGATCAGCCTTTCACTGCACCAGCAGTCAAACCACGCACAAACTGTTTCGACATACATAAAAACAGCAGCACCATCGGCAGTGAAGAAATCAGAATACCTGCCAGCATAACCACATAATCCGACTTCAGATCTCCCTGGAATGTCATCAGTCCCAGCGGAATGGTCATCAGCTTCTTGTTCTCCAGAAATACATTGGCAAACAGGAACTCATTCCATACATGGTTCAGGTTTACAATCGCACAGGAAGCCAGAACCGGTTTACTGATCGGAAGAATGATTTTCACAAAACGCTGCAGACTGTTGCAGCCGTCCACGATTGCAGCCTCCTCCAGCTCCTTGGGAATGGAGATGAAATACGAACGCATCAGGAACATGGTAAACGGAATCCGGAATGCCACATAAGGAAGCACCAGTGCCGCACGGGTATTGTAAAGCTTTACTGCCTGAAGAATCTTGTACAGCGGAACCAGTGCCACCTGCTCGGAAAGTGCCATACCGCCGAGAATCAGGAAAAAGATGAATCCGCCGCCCGGCAGATTGAATCTGGTCAGACCGTATGCAAGCATCGAACTTAACAGCAGGATGCAACTGATGGAAATGGCACTGACAATAATCGAGTTCTTAAAATATGCCAGCAGTCCCTTGCCCCATGCCGTTGCGTAGTTCACAAACATCCATTGTTTCGGCAGAGCCAGAGAGTTCAGGAACATCTCCTGGTTGGTTTTCAATGAGTTCAGCACCAGCCAGCAGACAGGAAACAGAATCACTGCCACCAGGAACAGAAGGAACACATGGAGCACCACTTTCAGAACCATATGTTTCATTGTATAATTATCTGTCATCTCACGCCCTCCTTATACTTCACCGGAATGGCTGATCTTCAGCTGGAAGATGGAAGCCGTTACGGTAATGATAAAGATCAGAACACCGGTTGCTGCTGCCATACCCATATCGTCGTGCAGGAATGCATTTTGATACAGGAACAGACCCAGTACCTGAGAAGAGTTGCCCGGTCCTCCGACCGTTGTGGAATACACTTCGGTAAACAGCTTGAAAGCACCGATGACGGTAATAATCGAACATACCAGAAGCTGTTCCTTCGCCAGAGGAAGTACAATATTCAAAGCTCTTCTGACCGGTCCTGCACCATCAATAATAGCTGCCTCAATATAATCGGTAGAGACATTCTGGAATGCTACTACCATCAGCAGCGTGATATAACCGGTAAACTGCCACTGGCTCATCGCAATGATACAGAAAATTGCCAGATTCTTGTCTCCCAGCCACGTCTGCTGCAGATTGGCCAGTCCCACATGCTTCAGAAACGTATTCAAAAGTCCAAGCTGCGGATTATAAATGAAGTTGAACATCAATCCGACTGCAGTCAGAGAAACCAGTGCCGGGATGAAATAAATATTCCGGCAGATGGATTTGAACCGATTACCAAGCAGTTTGCTCTCCAGCAGAAATGCCAGAAATGTTCCGAATCCAACCTGTACAATCAGGGAAATTACGCAGTAATAAATATTGTTCCGCATCATAATCGGGAATGTGTCATTAGTAAAGAGTCTGCGGAAATTATCCAGACCTACGAATTTCATAGATGTAGAATAGGAGGAAAGCCGGAAGAAACTGTACACCAGGTTTACAATAATCGGTATATAGACGAAACCAAGTACCATAACCAACCCTGGAATAACGTATAAATACGGTGTAAGCTTTGTTTTCTTTTTCATCCTGACACCATCCTTTTTTATTATGCCCGCCCGGTACACTGCCGGGCGGGCGAATGGAAAAACTGATATTTTTTATTTTCTGTTACTGTACCAGAGACTGAGCCTCTTTCGCTACCTTCTGGATCTTTGCCATAGCGTCAGCCGGAGAAATATCGCCGTTGGTTACATCGGAAATCTGAGTCAGATACTCATCACATACGGTAGAATACAGAGCGTTATCAAACCAGATATCCATTTTCTTTGCATTGGCAATTACTTCATATGCACTGATCAGAGACGGATCGGTCAGACCTTCATCAACACCCTTGGAAGCGTTGAACCAACCTACCTGCTCAGCCTGCTGAGCGCCAACCTCAGAACCAAGGAACCATTTCAGGAACTCTACGCATTCATCCGGATATTTGGTCTTGGAGGAAACTGCAAAACCTTCCGGAGCACCGGATACCAGATCCGGATTACCCTTTGCGCCTTCGATAACCGGGAACTTGAACATACCCCAGTTCAGATCCGGGTTCTCCTGCTTTAAGTTGGTGATCTCAACCAGCTCTGCAAACAGGATTGCATTCTGGCCCTGTGTGAAGCCCAGACGAGCCATATCATGTGTCATACCGTTTACACCCATGTTCATGTAGGAAACCAGCTGCTGATATTTCTCCAGTGCCTCCACATAACCAGGATCGGTAAACTCACCGGTCTTTGCATTGTAGTCTTTTGCTCTTACATCATCCGCTACCAGCTGCTCGTTCAGAGCGCCGATGTAATGGCATGCCGGCCACTTATCCTGGTTGCCTTCTGCGATCGGGGTGATGCCTGCTGCCTGAATCTTGTCCAGAACCTCGATAAACTGATCCCAGGTCTCCGGAACTTCCAGACCCAGTTCATTAAACATATCTACATTGTAGAAGAACTCTTTCGCATCCAGACGGAACGGAATACCGTATACCATGCCATCTGCAGTGGTATATTCTGTCATCTGAGTCTCCATCAGGGAATCCTTCCACTCCTTATCTGCTTCCAGATACGGGGTCAGATCCAACAGCAGGCCCTCTCGAATGAAACGCTCGGAGAACTCACCGCAGAAGCTGAAGAAAATATCCGGGCACTCATCAGAACCTACAACCACTTTGATCTTCTCTTTGTATGGCTGGTTCTGTGCACTGGTTACTTCAAACTTGATATCCGGATGTGCAGCCTCATACTCAGCAATCTTGCTCTCGATGAAGGAATTGCACGGATCATCCGGGAAGCGGTGGAACAGCTTGATCACTTTGACATCTCCGGATGCCTCAGCTGCAGGTGCTGCACTCTCTTTCGCTTCTTCTTTCGCTGCCTCAGTTGCAGCAGCTTCTGCAGTAGTTGCTGCGCTGTCTGTGGAACTTCCGCCGCATGCAGTTACTCCCAATGCCATCATTGCTGCCAGTCCCAGACTCAGTGTCCTTTTCAGATTTTTTTTCATAATGACTCCTTTCAGTGCTTTATTTTCGCTGCCTTTGTTGTATGATACAACATATAACATCTTGTAATGTATTGTATCATATTGTCATACTGATTGCAACTGTTTTTTTCGTTTTTTTGTGCCTTTTGTCTTATAGCAGATCGGTTTTCAGCTGAAAGTTAAAAAAATGATGGATGAAATTCAGAAAATAAAGTGAAGCATAGAATTTCATCCATCATTTTTCAACAAAACTTATGATAATTATGTGATATGTTTTTGTCATTTTGTTGTCAGGCAGGTTACTTCCCCACCCTACCTATAGCTGTCATCAGATCATAATGGTAAGCCGATAACGCTTGGGATTGATCAGCAGCTTACAATAATGAATCATCTCACCATTCTGATCCAGCACTTCATCCTTCTGCAAAAGCAGCGCCTCGTTCTCGGAAACACCGAGATAACGTGCTTCCACAGCACTTGCATAACAGATCTCCACCGTTTTCACAAAATTCGTCGGAATCAGGTCATGATTACGGAAAATCTCATAGGTAGAACCCAGAAGATTCTCCTGAAGAAGAAATGACATCTTCTTCGGATAATAGTTTTCCTCAATCATCACCGGCTCCCCGTCATTTTTGCGCAGCCGCACAATCTTCAGGACCTTCTCCGTCTCGTCCTCCATGTGCAGATGACGCGCAATCGACGCATTCGGAGTCACCCAGTCCACCGAAATTAATTCGGACGAAGGTTCCTGTCCGCTCAGACGGCTCATCTCCGTAAAGCTGATCGCCTGATTTCTGACTACTCTGTGCAGCTTCTTCTGCGCTACAAAAGTACCAATTCCCTGTTTTCGAATCACATATTCATCATCCACCAACAGTTCAATGGCCTTGCGCACCGTAATCCTGCTTACATTAAACGTCTGGCTGAACTCCGCTTCCGTAGGCAGCCTGTCCCCCGGTTTCAGCTGTCCATCAATAATCTGTTTTTTGATCTTATCGGATAACTGCTGGTACAATGGAACCATCGAATTTTTGTTCATGCTTTCCCCCACTTCTGTCTAATCTACAATCGGTGTTCCGTATCCGAACGCACCTTCCATGCCGCATACCTTTGCGGCAAATTCCGCACCGCGCTGCATCGCCGTGCGCAGCCGTTTTTGCATGCCCGCCGGATCTGCATCAAACAGCTCTCCGTCATCCTGAAGAAGAGATGTCAGCAGCGTTGCAAAATAAGAATCCCCGGCACCCATGGTATCCAGTACCTGTTCTGCATGGCATGCATGCGCATACAGAATCTCACCCCCGTACAGCGCGTAGGATCCCGCTTCACCGACTGTGCCAACCACGAGCTTCACACCATACTCTGCCACTCTGCGCATCCGCGCCTCACGCTCACTGTCTGTGAGGTCTGCGCAGGACAGCAGTGCAATCTGGATATACGGACAAACCCGATTCAGCAGTTCATCCTCCCATTCGGTTGAGAAATCAAAAGCAATCGGAACGCCTGTCCCGGAAAGCAGCGGAAGATCATCCAGAATATAGCTGTTATTATTGGTATAGATCAGCTGATAGCCACGGATATATTCCAGATCCTCCTCTGTGAAATCAAATGGATGCTCCTTGGCTACACCGCCACGGTTTGAGCCCAGGAATACGCGGTCACCATCGCGAAGCGTCACTTTTGCCGCACCGTTCTCTCCATGGAAATGTCTGGAGTGACTGAAATCCACCCCCAGTTTTTCCAGAATCATACAGTTGTAAGCGGCTACCGCATCATCACCAAATTTGCCCAGATATGCCGGTTTTCCGCCATTCATCAGCGAATACACACAGGTGTTGACACACTGTCCGCCCGGATACATCTTTCCTCTGGAAAGATACTTGTCAACTACATTGTCACCAATTGCAATAATTTTAGCCTCTTTCATGCTCCTGCCTCCGGAATTAATACTCTACTTTCCACATATAACGACGGGTGGTCAGCGGATGCTGGCGTTCAGCAGCCAGTGCCTTGTTGTAGACCGGATATACATTGTTGAACAAAGAGTGGTTAAAGTAATCCACTACCTTACTGTCAATCGTGGACAGACCAAGATCCTTTGCATCGACAACCTCAATCCGCTTTGCATAGGTCTTTAAGAATTTCAGTGCACGCTCGTCCAGCGGACGGGTGCTTCCCTCGGATACCTGAATCAGGAACGGAATCTCCGTATCTGTAATCTCAAACGGTCCATGGAAAAACTCGCCGGTATGAATGCTGGAAGAATTAATCCACTGCATCTCCATAAAAATACAGATGCTTTCCATATAAGCCGCACCATATCCCGCACCGGAACCCATGGTGTAAATCACCTTGTCATCCTTATATTCTTTCGCGAAAGCTGCAGCCTTCTTCTCTACATGCTTGCATGCGCGCTTTACAATTCCGTCGATACGTTCTGCGCCTTCCATAAACAGGTCATAATTCTCGTATCCTTCGGTCTGCTGCAGCAGCTCCACAGCGGCATACAGCGCGCACATGGTCTTTTCTCCTGCGATATCCTTATTGTCGCCGAATGTATAGAATACCGGATATTCTGCATAAGGAATGATTTCAGATTCTTCCAGCCAGGTCAGCACAATCACTGCAGCGCCCTTCTCGCGTCCCAGCCTTGCTGCCGCAATCGTCTCCGGCGTGTTGCCCTTATGGCAGGCAATCACCAGAACGGAATTCTCTCCAAAATCCTTCGGAGTGCTGTGTACAAACTCATTGCTGCTGATCCATCCGGTCTTGATCGTCATGGATTCCCGCTCCATAAAATTCTTTGGCGGATATAATGCACCGAGAGAACCGCCGCATCCTACAAAATAAATCTGCTTAACGCCGCCTTTCTCTTTACGTGCTGCCAAAATCTCCGCAATAATTCCTTTCATCTGCTCTCTCTGGTTCATACAAATCTCCTCCTTGTATATCATAGGGGGCAAAAGCTGCCCTTTCTCCCCTGTTATCAATATATAACAATATATAACAAATTGTCAATAACATCCTCTGCTTTTATTCCATAAACGGCCGGAACATCGCGTAATTGCGTCGGTCAGCTTCCGCCGGCTTCCAGTAATATTCCTGCGCTGTTATCTCCTGGCTTAACAGTCCCTGATACTGATGACGATTCAGCGTCTCCAGCCATTCCTTCAGATTATGACGGCCGTCTCCCCAGATCAGATGTCCGTACGGTGTGCCGTCAATAAAATGCATATGCACAATATCACTGCCCAGTACCTGAAACCACTGCTCCGGATTCTCTCCTGCCACACCCATGGCTGTCGTATCAATCATCGCCTTAAAATTCGGGTGATGAATCTCGTCAATCATGCGTTTGACGTCCTTCAAAGTTGTGGCAAGGTTGGTTTCCTGCGGACGCAGGGACTCCATAGCCAGCGTGATGTCTTTCGTCTGCGCGTAATCCGCCAGACGAGCCAGCATATCACGGCCGCGCTTCCAGGCTTCCTCACGGTCTTCATTCAGATTGCCGCGCCCGGAGTGCACTGCCATAATCCGGCATCCCAGCTCTTCTCCCGCATCCAGACCTTTCTTAAAATAGTCAAAGCTCCGACGATACAGTTCCGGATCCGAAGCCGCGAACTGATACGGCACGCTGCAGTTCTCCGGAGTAATTACCTTCACTTCCAGATTCCGATCCCGAATCATCTTTTTTATCTTTTTGCAGTCATCATACTCCAGATTGCTCAGAAAAAAGTGCGGTGATCCGGCCCACAACTCGATGGTCCGAAAGCCGGCCCGCACCTGAGCCTCCAGGAAGTATTCCAGAGAATAGAAACGATAGTGGATATTCATTCCTGCCAGCTGTTTTTGTTCAATCAGTTTCATACCGCTATACTCCTCGCTTTTTCATTTGATTCTGCTATTATATCATATCCATTTGTAATATTACAATATATAACATTATATCTTTTTTTCCAGCCAGGAAATACACTGGTACAGCCCCGCTGACACAATGCATAAAATGATAATCGACATCATCACCATATCCAATTTAAAAATCTGGCTTGCGTAGATAATCAGATATCCCAGTCCTTTTTGTGCCGTCAGAAATTCTCCTATGATGACACCGACCAGGCACAACCCAACATTCACTTTCATATTACTGATAATCATCGGTATGGAACCGGGAAGCAGCACCTTCAGGAACACATCACGCTTCGTTCCGCCAAGCGAATAGATTAGCTTCATTTTGTCCGGATCCATCTCCCTGAAACCATGGTAAAGTGTCAAAACCGAACCAAATACGGCTACAGAAACTGCTGCCGCTACGATCGTATGAATGTGGTTTCCCATCCATACGATCAGCATCGGAGCCAGTGCGGATTTCGGAAGACTGTTCAGCATGACCAGATAAGGTTCCAGAATCTCCGAGACTGTCCTGCTGGACCACAGAAGTACCGCCATGGCAATCCCCAGTACAACCACCAGCAGAAAACTGAGCAGTGTTTCAAACAATGTGACTCCGATATGTTCAAAAATACTTCCGTCCGATGTCATATTCCAAAAGCACTGAAAGACTCTGGACGGAGAACTGAAAATAAAATCATCGATGATTTCAAGCCGTGCACACAGCTCCCAAACGGCAAGAAAAAGTACCAGCAGCATCGTACGGCAGATGGTTACTTTTCTTTTATGAAGATGTTCTTTTTCTATAAATTCCTGCTGACGTTCGCCCGGTGTCACCTTTGTGTCTGGTTCCATTGCACCGCCTCCTCATATAAACGCTGCCCAGGCTGCAGCATTCTGAGCAGCTGTTAATTTACCATATGCAACGCAATCCTGAGCAGACACCGCGATCAGTACTTATTTTTCCGTAACAGCTGCTCTTACTTCCGGAAATAATTTTACCGGTTCCGGATGATCCGAATGCTCACCGATCATTTTTTCCATCCAGACCATGTTGTACCATCGTCCGAACTTGTAACCGCAGTCATGGAATTCCCCCACCCAACGGTAACCGAGATGTTCATGAAATTTTACACTGTTCTTTGTCAGATATTCGTCCTCTTCCTTCGGATATCCGATACACGCATTCAGGTTCAATATGTTCATTTCCTTCAGAATCTTCTCCAATGCATCATAAAGCCTGAAACCGATTCCCTGACGTCGAACCGCACGGTCCACATAAATCGATGTTTCCACCGACCAGTCGTACGCCGCACGTTCCTTAAACGCGCTGACATAGGCATACCCTGTGATATTTCCATTTTGCTCTGCGACGATATAAGGATACTTTTTCAAGACATTCTCAATTCGCGTGCGAAATTCCTCCACCGAAGGCACTTCATACTCGAATGTAATTGCCGTATGTTCCACATAAGGTGCATAGATCTCCAAAAGTCTCTCCGCATCGGAAATCTCTGCTGTTCTGATTTTTATTCCTTCGCTCATTATAATTCTCCTCCGAACTCTGCTTTGCAGTACACAATGCCGCATGACATAAAAAAAGCCCAGTAAATACCGGGCAAACGAAAAGCGCGAGACGGGACTCGAACCCGCGACCCCGACCTTGGCACGGTCGTACTCCACCAACTGAGCCACTCGCGCATTTATTTCATCTTATTTCATGTACCCTCAAAACCACATATTGATCTTCATCCGTTCTCTTTCCTCTGTTTCTTCCTAAACCGTCTTGGTTAAGCCCTCGACCTATTAGT
>JALFHZ010000072.1 GCA_022776445.1 Lachnospiraceae bacterium | reverse complement strand
TTTCCCCAACTTTTACAATGTCTCCGGCACCCATAGTTATCAACAAATCGCCGGTGGAACAATTTTCTAAAAGAAATGTTTCAATTTCATCGAACGTCGGGAAATAATGGACGTGGGTTCCCAGTTTTTCGATCCGCTCTGCAATATCACGGGAGCTGATGCCCAGATTGTCCGTCTCACGTGCCGCATAAATATCGGCAAGCACGACCTCATCCGCAGCAGACAGCGCCTGCGCAAATTCATCCAGAAACGCTTTGGTCCGGGTGTAGGTGTGAGGCTGGAACACACACCACAGCTTCTGATGTGGATAATTCTTTGCCGCCTCCAGCGTCGCTGCGATCTCCTGCGGATGATGTGCGTAATCATCAATCACCGTAATGCCTGCAACCACACCTTTTTTCTCAAAGCGCCGGTCAGTACCGGTAAAATGCTTCAGGCCATCCGCAATTGCTGCATCCGAAATCCCCAGCGCTTTTGCCACGGCAATGGCGGCCAGCGCATTGTAGACATTGTGTTCGCCCGGAACGCTGAGCGTGATCGTTCCTGCAGCCGTTCCGTGCTCCATCAGTGTAAACTGCGGCCGCGCATATTCATCATAGCGGATGTCCGCAGCCGAATAATCGCTGTCCGCAGAATGTCCTACCGTCACCACGCGGCACGGAAGACCGCCGCAGATCTCCTGATAATCACGAATATCACGATTGATCACCAGAAGTCCGTTCTCATCCAGCTTCTCTGCGAACAGGCGGAACGAATGACGAATATCATCCAGATCCTTAAAGAAGTCCAGATGATCTGCCTCAATATTCAGAATGACTTCCATCGTCGGGAAAAAAGACAGAAAGCTGTTGGTATACTCACAGGCTTCCGTCACAAACAGCTCTGGACCGCCCACCCGGATGTTGCCGCCGATGGAATGCAGAATCCCTCCCACGGAAATCGTCGGATCCGTATCTGCAGCAAGCAGAATCTCCGTCACCATGGAAGTTGTTGTGGTCTTGCCGTGAGTTCCGGAGACGGCAATCGCCTGGCCGTAGTTCTTCATCATCTGTCCGAGCAGCTCCGCACGGCTCAGGAGCGGAAGTCCGCGGCGCACCACCTCCGCATACTCCGGATTGTCCGCGTGTACCGCAGCGGTGTACACCACCACCTCGATCTCATCCGTAATATTCTCTGCTCTCTGCCCGTAGCAGACGCGGGCTCCCATCTGCTCCAGATGATCCGTCAACGGACTCTCATGAGAATCCGAACCGCTGACGCGAAATCCCTCTTTCAGAAGAATCTCCGCCAGACCGCTCATGCTGATGCCTCCGATTCCGATGAAATGAATCGCCTGCGGTTTCTTAAAATCTATCTGATACATTGTTTTCCATCCTTCTATTATGTTTTTCTATGATAATGCTTCATGCGCACTTTACTTTTACTTCTTTTTCTAAGGAAAGTCAATCGTTTCTATATCTATTTTAAAAGTTTTGTATTATAATGAAGCCTGACATTTAATAAAACACATTCTCAGGAGAGGGAAAGAGGGAATATCATGAATCATCACCGCCCCGTCCGCACATTCTGGAAAGCAGCCGCAAGGTTTCTGGTCACGGTATTCGGCATCTTCGGATGGCTGATCCGGTGCATCCTGCAGCTTCTGACTGCAGGTCTGATCATCGGCTGCCTGACCGCACTGCTTATCTATGCCTTCATCAGACCGGATCTGGATCACTGCCGGGAGATCGCTTACGACAAGCTGGCACAGATGCAGCGCCAGGATTTCAGTATGCTGTCGGATACGGAAATCTACGACAAGGATAACCGGCTGATCGGTCTGATCAACGCCGGCCACTACGAGTATGTGCCGATCAACCAGATCAGCATGAACATTCAGAACGCGTATATCGCACAGGAAGACCGCCGGTTCAAAAGCCATTCCGGCGTGGACTGGATTGCCACATTCCGTGCAGGACTCGCACTGGTTAAAAACCGCGGAGAAATCACCCAGGGCGGTAGCACCATCACACAGCAGGTCATCAAAAATACCTACCTGACGCAGGAAAAGAGCTTTTCCCGCAAGATTGTCGAAGTGCTTCTGGCTCCGGAAATCGAAAAAAAATACTCCAAGGCAGACATCATGGAATTTTACTGCAACACCAATTTCTACGGCAACCGCTGTTATGGCGTCCAGGCTGCCAGCCGGTATTACTTCGGCAAGGATGCCGCTGACCTGACGGCATGCGAAGCCGCCGTGCTTGCCGGTATCAGCAACAGTCCGGCTGCGTATGATCCGGTTCGTCATCCGGAAGCTTCTCAGGAAAAGCGCAATGCCATTCTGCACAGCATGTACGAGGTCGGCTATCTGACCGAAGAAGAATACAAAGCTGATATTGAAAAACCGCTGAACATCGTCCAGCAGGAAGCCGAGGGAACCAATGAAAATTATCAGAGCAGCTACGCGATCCACTGCGCGGCGCTGGAGCTGATGAAGCTGGAGGGCTTTGAATTTCAGTATCTGTTCCGGGACAAAGAAGATTACACCTCCTACATGGATCGCTATCAGGAGCTTTACAGCGCCAAAAATGACGAAATCCGCGCCGGAGGCTTCCGCATTTATACATCCCTGGATTCCGAACAGCAGCAGATTCTGCAGGCACAGATCGACAGCCGCCTCTCGCACTATACGGAGCTTCAGGAAAACGGCAAATACGCCATGCAGAGTGCCGGCGTCATTGTAGATAACCAGACCGGCTGCGTAACTGCCATTGTCGGCGGACGCGGGACGGATGACCCTTATAACCGCGCGTATTTAAGCGCCCGCCAGCCGGGAAGTACCATCAAGCCTCTGCTTGATTATGCGCCGGCCTTTGACACCGGTGAGTATTCCCCCGCCCGCCTGGTAAATGACCACAAGTGGGAGGGCGGTCCGTCCAACAGCGGTGGAAGCTATTATGGCAACATCACGGTGCGGGAAGCCCTGAACCGCAGTCTGAATACGGTTGCATGGCAGATTCTCTCCGATATCGGCGTGAATTTTGGTCTGGAGTATCTGGAAAAGATGCAGTTTCAGAAGATCACTTATATTGACAATGATATTCCATCTCTCAGTATCGGCGGCTTCACCAATGGGCTGCGTATCGTGGATATGGCCAAGGGCTACAGCACTCTTGCCAACAACGGAGTCTATAGTGACCGGACCTGTATCCTCCGGATCGAACACGAGCACCAGGGTGATATGATGAAGGATGTAAAACCGCAGGCAACCCGCGTTTATCAGGAGGATACCGCATTCATGGTCACCGATATCCTGAAGGGTACACTGACAGAAAGCTACGGAACCGGCGCCGGACTGGCTCTTGCAGGTGATATGCCCGCCGCAGGCAAAACCGGCACTACCAACAGCAGCAAGGATACCTGGTTCTGCGGCTATACCCGCTACTACACCACTGCCGTATGGGTCGGTTACGACATCCCGCGTGCGATGCCGGGCATCTACGGCGCAACCTATGCCGGACGCATCTGGAAGGACGTCATGGATGCAATTCACGAAGGCAAGGAACCGCTTGACTGGGAACAGCCGGCAACGGTCGTGGAACAGGCGGATCCCAAAAACGGCATTGTGGATCTGGTCAGCACCACCGGCCAGCTGCGCGCCCAGCAGACACTGCATGACAAGGAGCAGCAGCGTCTGGAGGAGGAGCTGACAACTGCAGTCACCGCCTTTGAAGACAAAACCATTGAGACAGTGGAAGATACATACTGGGTAAAAGAACAATATCAGGACATGATCACAAAGCTGAACCTGATGGATGACGGGGACCTGCGCGGTGAACTGCTGGAACGGGTGGATACCCGCTACCAGAGTTTTTCCGTAACCATTCAGGAAATGCAGAATACCATCGCACTCTACGAGCAGCAAAAAGCGCGCGAACACGCCGAGGCACAAAAGAAGGCTGAAGAAGAAGCTGAAAAGCAGCGTGCGGAACTGGAAGTTGAGACACGCAAAAAGGAATTCGTGACTGCACTGGAACAGGTGGAAAATCTGAAATATCAGGCTCTGAATGCACAGGAGCTGGTACAGGCGGCCATCGACCGGCTCCCTCTGGTGGAGGATTATGAAGAGGCTTCCGCTTACCGGGCACGCCTGGATGCAGCGATTGACCGCATCGCGACGCTGCCGACCAACGCGCAGTGGCAGCAGCAGGAGGCTGCAAGGCAGGCCGAGGAAGAAGCCGCAAGGCAGGCCGAGCTTCAGCAGATCACACAGGAACAGGTGGAACTGCGCGGCAGACTGGCGCAGGAACATCCCAAATGGAACCGTGATGCTGCCGACGCTTTTGCCGGCGTGATCGAATCCGGTCAGACCACCGGTATCAACAGGGAAGGAGAGTGACGCATATGGACCAAAAACAGACTGCAGAATGGAAAGACTCCGTACACAGCTGGTTCTTCACCTTCATGTGCATGAACATCCCGATCATCGGCTGGATCTATCTGTTCCATCTGGCCAGGACTGCCGAAACCACCGAGCGCAGAAATTTTGCCCGCGCCTATCTCTATTACAAGTTGGTTTTCCTGGTGATCGCACTGATCATTCTGGTGATACTGACTGTCATCGGTATAAGGGCGCTGGATCTTCTGCTGGCATATATGGAGATGCTGTAATCCGGTATTTTCTCCTGCCGGAATTCGTGGTATACTAAAAAACAAAAAGGGGGGCTTTTGTATGCTTCATGAAGTAAGTTTTCCATCGTACAACAAGCGGGATCAGGTACAGGGCTGGGTATATGTCCCGGCAGCAAAACCGAAGGGCATTGTTCAGCTGATCCATGGATTCGGAGAACATTCCAGACGGTACTTCCATATGATCGTGAAATTTATGGATGCCGGATATATCGTAGCGGCAGATGACCATGTCGGCCATGGCAAGACAGCGATGATGAATGATACCTGGGGTGACTGGGGTGACCAGGGCTACGAGACCATGCGGGAGGATGAGCATCAGCTGACCGGACTGGTTAAAAAAATGTATCCGGATCTGCCTTATTTCCTCTTCGGCCACAGCATGGGATCCTTCATCGCCAGAGACTATGCGGCTCATTACGGGGATGAGCTGGACGGCATCACCATCTGCGGAACCAGCGGACTGTTCCGCGGTCTGAAAGAGAACGAGGCAGCACTTGCTCAGGCCGTCAAAGACGGTCACGGCAATGAGGCAGACGCAAAATATGTCGGTTCGCTTCTCGGCTGGATGTGCGAACGCTGCGGAGAAGTATCCATCGGAAATGAATGGATCTGTGCGGATCCCTATGTACAGCGTGACCACGCAGAAGATCCGTTTGATGCTTTTACCAAAGCCACTACCAACCAGTCCATGTGGTATTTCACCCAGATGATGACCTGCATCGAGGGAACTGCGTGGGCAGAAAATGTTCCGAAGGAGCTTCCGATCTACAACATTGCCGGCGATCAGGATCCGGTAGGCGAGTATGGACAGGGCGTTTATACGGTAAGCAACTGGCTCAGCCAGACCGGACATCAGGTGACCACAAAGCTCTACTCCGGCTATCGCCATGAGATCCACAACTATGCGGAGATCAAGGATGAAGTGGAAGCCGGCATTATCGCATTTATGGACGGCATACTCGAAGAAAAATAATACCGTCTCCGAACGGGAGGGGAGCTTATGAGTTGGAAGGAAGATTTTCTGTCTGCGCTGGACGCAGCAAAACTGTTTGAGGATTCCGGTCACCGGACACGTTTTAAAGAACTGATGGACTGCTATGCCGGATATCCGTTTTTTACAAAGGGATTATGCAAATGTATCTATCTTTCTGCCTGGGATGAGGAACATTTCATGATCATGCTGGAGACCTTGACGGATATGACTCTCGGCAGGGAGCGCGACACCGATGAAATGCTGATCAAAGGCGATGCACTGGCAGAGGAACAGGTGAACGAGGAGATGTATGTCTACCAGCTCTCTATCGCTTTTCTCGAGGAGAAGCCGTTTCATCTGGACGAACATGTGAAGCTATCTGAACCGTACCGGTACATCATTGACCAGGCGCAGAAAGCGGCTATTGTGATTGACAGTGTAAATTTCAACGAATCGAGTAGGAGGCGGTGACTAACCGCCGTCCTCTCACAGCACTGTACGTACGGTTCTCGTATACAGCGCTTTCAATAGTTGACGTGCACAGACTGATAGGCTGTGGCTAAATCGTAAAGGCCACTGTTTATCAGTCTTTCTTTTGTCATTGCCATATTCATAGCAACAGTGTGTGTGGTAAACCAATATCCTCGTCTACTGTTGGCTGTTTTCCACGCTAATTCATGTGGAATTCCCATTCGTCTCAGATTTCGATATCTCGTTCTGACACGTTTCCATTGTTTCCATATACACATACGTATTCTGTGGTAGAGCCATCCATTGATTTCATCTATGTTATTCTTCATGCTCGCAATTCCATAATAGTTAAGCCATCCTCTTGCATACACCTTGATTTCTTCAAGGCTAGATTTGATTGACTGACAGCGTTTACGGGAAGATAACTCTTTCAGTTTCGACTTAAACTTCTTCCATGACTTTGGATGAACTCGGACATAAGTGCCACTTCCGTTCCTTCCCAATGCAAAGCCAAGGAACTTAAAATTTCGGATTGCAAACACGCTGACAGTACGGCTTTTCTCTCGGTTCACTGTAAGTTTCAGTTTCTCCTCAAGGTATTTCGTACTGCTTTCCAAGAGTCTTTCCGATGCTCGCTTACTCTTTGCAAGAAGCACGATGTCGTCTGCATATCTTATGCATGGGACACCTCTCTTTAAGAACTCTTGGTCGAACTCATTGAGATAGACATTTGCCAGTAATGGCGATAGGTTACCACCTTGTGGCGAGCCTTCCTCTGTGTCAATGACCACTCCGTTTTCCATTACCCCGCTTTTCAGATATCGCTTTATCAGTTGCACTACACGTTCATCCTTGACATTCTTACGAAGAAGGTTGATTAGGATTTCGTGGTTGAGGGTATCGAAGTACTTTGATAGGTCGAGGACTACCGCAAATGTATAGCCTTTTTCTGTATACTCCTTCACCTTCAGTATTGCGTCCTTTGCACTTCTGTTTGGTCGGTAGCCAAAGCTTCCTTCCGCAAACAGCGGTTCATAGATTGGCACTAACTGTTGTGTTATTGCCTGTTGAAGTGTACGGTCTATCACTGTTGGTATGCCAAGCTTTCGCACACCACCGTCTGGTTTTGGAATCTCAACACGTCTCACTGGAGACGGAGTATACTTTCCACGATAAATGCGGTCGGTTAACTCTTGTTGATGTTCCTTTAGATACGGAAGAGCCTCTTCAATGGTCATACCATCTATTCCTGGCGCCCCCTTGTTTGCCTTTACCCTTTTGTACGCCCTGTTAAAGTTGTCTTTATACAGTATCGCTTCCAAGAGCTTCGGCTGTGCACTGTCTCTTTCTTTCCATATCCGATTGAATGACCTAGACGCTTTCACATACCCTTCGTGTTCCGCACTATCTATTTGCGAACAGCCATTATTTTCAATGTTTTCTGCCATAAATAGTCATTCCTCCTTTCTCGGTCATACTCAAGACTCCTACTGATTCGGTCCTTCACCCCTCGGCTACTATAACCTCTGCTGACTTCTGTGCGTTCAGCATTACTTTTGGTAATGGTTACCTCTTTCAAGGCGTACCGCACAGACCTCCCTAGGTACAACACGTTTCTTCCTCTCCATCCATCTGCCTCATTTATCATGCATGATTCCGTGTAGTTATTGGACTTCGACTTGATTGGCATCCTTACCCTCATGCATAACCTAATATGAGATTTCTGTCCGTCAGACCAGAGATTTGCCCGTGAGTTAGTATGTTCCTCACATCCAGCTTCCTTCAGATTCGAGGTCGCCCTCGACACCCTTGCCTTCGGCTATGTCCTTCCCACTGCCGAGCGGATTTGGGACTTTAACCCTTAAGAAACGTGCGCCGCTAGGCGCACCAAATAAGACCGGAAGCGGCTAAGCCAC
>JALFHZ010000193.1 GCA_022776445.1 Lachnospiraceae bacterium | reverse complement strand
TTTGGTTCCGCAATGGTTATTTTCCTGGCAGCATTAAAAGGCGTATCGCAGGATCTTTACGAAGCTGCATCCATCGACGGTGCAGGCAAATGGATTCAGTTTTTCCACATCACTGTGCCGATCATCACACCGGTTATTTTCTATAACCTGATCACACAGCTTTGCCAGGCATTCCAGGAATTCAATGCTCCTTACCTGGTAACCAAGGGCGGCCCGAATGGTGCGACCACTCTGATTTCCATGCTGATTTACAACAATGCATTCCTGCGTCATAAGATGGGTATGGCAAGTGCACAGGCATGGGTTCTGTTCATTATCGTATGTACCTTTACGGTAATCGCGTTCGTCAGCCAGAAGAAGTGGGTTTATTACTCAGATGAGGATGGGAGGTAGGAAAGCATGACAAGAGAACAAAGAGCAAAAGTCAGCACGGTGCTGCGTTATACTGTATTGATTGCTGTTGGATTTATCATGGTTTATCCTCTGATCTGGATGGTTGGTGCTACCTTCAAGACCAACTCTGAGATTTTTACCAGTGCATGGTTCTGGCCGAAGAATCCGGTATTTGACGGATACAATGATGCGTTTAAGAGCTATGGCGGTAAGATCGATCTGATCAAATCCATGATCAATACCTTCAAGATTGTTATCCCGAAGGTTATTTTCACGGTAATTTCCGCAACCGTTACGGCTTACGGATTTGCACGGTTTGATTTCAAGGGAAAGAGCATTATGTTCTCTCTGATGATTTCAACCCTGTTCCTGCCGCAGGTAGTCCTGAATGCTCCGCAGTACATCATGTACAATCAGTGGGGATGGACCGATTCCTATCTGCCTCTGGTAGTGCCGTCTCTGTTTGCGGCAGATACTTACTTTGTATTTATGCTGGTTCAGTTCCTGCGTGGTATTCCGAGAGAACTGGAAGAAGCAGCAAAGATCGATGGATGTAATTCTGTAAAGACTCTGTGGTACGTAATCGTGCCGATGCTGAAACCGTCACTGGTATCCTGTGCACTGTTCCAGTTCATGTGGACCAGCAACGACTTCCAGGGACCGTTGATTTACATTTCCAATATGACAAAATATACGCATTCCATTTTCCTGCGTATGTCCATGGACGGTGATGTCGGATTCCAGTGGAACCGTATCCTGGCTATGTCCCTTATCTCTATCATTCCATCTCTGATCGTATTCTTCAGCGCTCAGAACTCATTTATTGATGGTATTGCCGCAGGCGGTGTTAAGGGTTAAGGTAATAGGATGATAAGGGGATTCTCATGACGGGGATCCCCTTTCGCATTTTTCGTGCTTCCAGGCACATGATAAGGAACGAGAACGGCGGAGCAAGCCATACAGAAGGAGCAGAACATGAAGATCAGCAGGATTTTTCAGACAGCAAGAAGTGCGAATATTGAAATACAGGACGGAAGTATTTTTGAGACAGAAAAGCAATATGATATTTTTGTGAATGATCAGTGGTATGGGAATACCAGACGGGTGATCAGCGGGATCTACGGGCTGAAACCGGATACGGATTATTGCGTCCGGGTGCAGTGCGGAGAGGAAAGCGCCAGTGTGGAATTCCGGACGGACCGGGAGTTTGTGACGCTGAATGTCCGCGATTTCGGTGCAAAAGGCGATGGTGTGCAGAATGATACCATTTACATCCAGGCGGCGATTCTGGCATGTCCGAAGGATGGTCGGGTCCTGATTCCGGAGGGAACCTACCGGATTACCAGCCTGTTTCTGAAGGATGATCTGAGACTGGAGCTGGCGAAAGGTGCCGTGCTTTCCGCGGAGACGGACCGTAAGCTGTTTCCGGTTATGCCGGGACGGATTGAAGGATACGATGAGGAGTCGGAGTACCATCTGGGCACCTGGGAAGGCAACCCGCTTCCCATGTTTTCTGCAATTATCACTGGCATAAATGTGAAACATGTGATAATCTATGGTGAAGGACTGATCGATGGCAATGCGAATGCCGATCCGGATAACTGGTGGTATCAGGCTAAAGTAAAGCGGATTGCATTTCGACCGCGCATGATCTTTCTGAATCATTGTGAAGATGTGGTGCTGGAAGGAATTCAGGTTCAGAACAGCCCGAGCTGGAATATCCATCCATTCTTTTCCAATCATCTGCGTTTTATCAATCTTACCGTGCTCAATCCCAAGGATTCTCCGAATACGGACGGACTGGATCCGGAATCCTGTCGGGATGTGGAGATCACGGGCGTTTATTTTTCGCTGGGGGATGACTGTATTGCAGTCAAGTCCGGTAAGATCTACATGGGGGCGAAGTACAAGACTCCATGCGAGGACGTCCTGATCCGTCAGTGCTGTATGCGCGACGGTCATGGTTCGATTACGATTGGAAGTGAGATGGCCGGTGGCGTCAGGAATCTGACAGTGAGGGACTGCCTGTTTCTGCATACCGACCGCGGACTGAGGATCAAGACCCGCAGAGGACGCGGAAAGGATGCGGTGATAGACGGCATTTTGTTTGAAAACATTCGTATGGATCATGTCATGACTCCGTTTGTGATCAACAGTTTTTATTACTGTGATCCGGATGGACATACAGATTATGTGAGGAATAAAGAGGCGCTTCCGGTGGATGAGCGTACACCGGAGATCAGGACGCTGGAATTTAAGAACATTCAGGCAGACAACTGCCATGTTGCAGCGGCTTATCTCTATGGTCTCCCGGAGAGGAAGATCAGGCGTGTTATCATGGATCATATCCATGTGACCTATGCCGAAGATGCGAAGCAGGGAGTCCCTGCCATGCTGGACGGCATTGAACCGTGCGTGAAAATGGGCGTCTTTGCAGCGAATATCGAACAGCTTACGCTGCGCGATGTGACGATTGCGGGACAGATTGGGGAAGCGTTTATATTAAAGGACATCGACAGACTGGAAAAGTAAAGCTGGAAGGTGGAGATGATCAGATATGGCGGTGACAATCAAAGACGTTGCAAAACGCGCAGGAGTTTCTTATTCGACGGTATCTCGTGCATTAAACGGTATCGGAAGTGAAAATAACGAAAGGCGGAAGCAGATTGTAGAACTGGCGGAGCAGATGGGGTATGTGCGAAACCAGGCTGCAGTGAATCTGAAATTGTCCAGATCCTATGTCATCGGACTGTATTTTTCAACAATCAGTAAGATGACCTCCCCATTTGTGCTTCATGATGTACTGACCGGAGTGTACAGCATTGTGGGCAGCAAATATAATATAGTTGTAAAAGGTATTGATATGCATGAACCGGGGACGATCAATCCCAGTTATTTCGATGGGATCATTGTGCTCAGCCAGCGCAATGAGGATATGGCGTTCATGGAAGAGGTCATGGAAAAGAAGATCCCGATGGTTGTGATCTGCAGGACGGTTTACCTGAATGCACCGAACGTGACAACGGATGAGGCGAAAGCGATGGAACAGGCGATGGATTATCTGCTTGAGAACGGTCACAGGAAGATCTGTGTGATCGAGGGAGAGCAGGATCTGGATTCCACACAGCTGCGTCATCGCGGCTGGCAGGATTCAGTAAGGAAGCACGGGCTGGATCCGGATGAGTTCCCGATGGTGAGCGGAAACTATCGTTATGCCAGCGGTCTGGAGGGGGCAAAGAAGCTTCTGGTCTTCCAGCCGACAGCCATGCTCTGTTTCAACGATGAAATGGCATTCGGTGCCAGAGAGGCGATTGCACAGGCCGGATTGCGGGTTCCGGATGATATTTCTCTGATAGGCTTTGATAACTGGGATCTGTCCGGGTACAACAGCATGCGTCTGACTACGGTGGAGCGCAGCATGAGTGAGATTGCCAAAGAGGGCACGAGAGTGCTGCTGCGGCGGCTGGAGACCGGTGAAGTAGATAACCGGCGGATTTTCCTGGATAATCGTCTGATTATCCGGGATACGGTCAGGGACATTCGCAATGAGCAGGAAGGAAGGGCTTAGAAGAATGAAGAAATTAGAGGATTATGTAAGAAGTATTCCGGATTTCCCGGAGCCGGGGATTATTTTCCGTGATGTGACTTCGATTCTGCAGGATGCGGACGGACTGCATCTTGCGGTGGACAGCATTCTGGATATGCTGAAAGATGTAGATTATGATGTGGTGGTGGGACCGGAGTCCCGGGGCTTTATCTTCGGCGTTCCGGTTGCCTATGCGCAGCACAAGAGCTTTGTTCCGGTGCGCAAGAAAGGCAAGCTGCCGTGTGAGACCATTTCGGCGGAGTATGATCTGGAGTATGGTTCTGCGGTGATTGAGATGCACAAGGACGCGATTAAACCGGGACAGAAGGTCGTGATTATTGATGACCTGATTGCAACCGGCGGTACGATTGAAGCGATCATCGGCCTGATCGAGCAGCTTGGCGGTGAAGTAGTCAGAATCTGTTTTGTCATGGAGCTGGCAGGACTGCACGGACGTGAGAAGCTGAAAGGCTACAGCGTGGACTCAGCGATTGTATACGAAGGAAAATAACAGCAGAATTTGCCCGTTGTTATGCGGCGGACGGACATAAAAGTCCGTTACTGCATGACAGCGGGTTTTTTCTATGGTATCATAGAACCATTACAGTCTGAAAGATCAAGGGAGGAAGTATGAACAGAGAACCGATGGATTGTATTTTGCCTGGTATTTATCGTATCCCGGTGCCGCTTGCCGGGAATCCTTTAAAAGAGCTGAACAGCTATCTGATCTGCGGAACAGATCGGAATCTTCTGGTTGACACCGGATTCCATACGGAGGACTGCAGGAGAGCGGTGGAAGAGGGGCTTGCATGTCTGGGTGTTTCCATGGAACATACGGATATTCTGGTGACTCATCTGCATGCCGATCATGCAGGCAATGTGCCGGATCTGATCCGCGGCGATCATCGGGTTTATATGAGCGGCATTGACCTGGATGTGATGAAGCAGAACTGGAAAAGCGCCGGGGAGCGGGAGATCCACATGCAGCAGAAACAGTGTCTTCTGAAGCACGGGATTGCACCGCTTCTGGTGGAGGAAATGCTGGAAGCCACCCCTTCCAGAAAACTGGCCGGAGTTGAGAATTTCACAGGGTACACGCCTCTTGCGGATGGAGATGAGATTACAGTCGGTGATTATACGCTTCGTGCAATTCTGACGCCGGGACATACGCCGGGACAGATGTGTTTTGAGATCCTGGGAACCGGAGCGATGCTTCTGGGGGATCATGTGCTGTTTGATATCACCCCGAACATCACGGAATGGCCCGGAGTGGAGGATTCTCTGGGCGATTATCTGGAAAGTCTGGATAAAATCGACCGGTATGATGTGACGATTCCGCTTCCGGGGCACCGAAAACCGGGAGATTTTCACAGTCGGATTGCGGCTCTGAAGGAACATCATGCGAGAAGGCTGCAAGAGTGCCGGGAGGTCATCGGAAAACTGGGGCATGCGAAGCTTTATGATATTGCGGGCAATATGACCTGGAGAATCCGCACGGACAGCTGGGATACGTTTCCGGCGGCTCAGCGCTGGTTTGCGCTGGGAGAGTGCCTGTCGCATATGGATTATCTGAAAAAACGCGGTCTGATCGAGGAGCATGTGGAAAACGGCATTTTATGGTATAGCACTTGCTTTTTTCGACAAAAATAATTATAATGTAGAAATATACTTTTAACGTAATAATTCAGGACGGAACAGTTCAGAAAAGTGAAGGTGGCTTTTTCTATGGCTGAAGAACAGATGGATAAAAAAATGGATATTGAACTGGAGAATCCGGCGGATTTTACCAGTCCGGAGATTTTGTACCAGGATTTGATCAGGAGTATTCGGAAGTACCATCCATCGGATGATATTTCCATGGTGGAAAAAGCATATAGGATTGCGGCAGAGGCCCATAAGGACCAGAAACGGAAGTCGGGCGAACCTTATATCATTCACCCGCTTTGTGTTGCGATCATTCTTGCCGATCTGGAATTGGATAAGGAGACGATTGTAGCCGGTATTCTGCACGATGTGGTGGAAGATACAATTATGACACTGGATGAGGTGTCGAAGGAGTTCGGAGCGGAGGTTGCTCTTCTGGTGGACGGCGTCACCAAGCTGACACAGTTATCCTGGTCGGTGGATAAGGTGGAGATTCAGGCTGAGAATCTGCGCAAGATGTTTCTGGCCATGGCGAAGGATATCCGCGTGATTCTGATCAAGCTGGCAGACCGTCTTCACAATATGCGTACACTTCAGTATATGAAACCGGAGAAGCAGAAAGAGAAAGCGCGCGAGACGATGGATATCTATGCACCGATTGCTCATCGCCTTGGTATTTCCAAGATCAAGGTGGAGCTTGATGACCTTTCTTTGAAGTACCTGCAGCCGGATGTGTATTACGAACTGGCAGAGAAGATTGCTCTGAGCAAGAATGCCAGAGAGGCATTTGTCAAGAGTATTGTGGATGAGGTATCCGCACACATGAAGGAGGCCGGGATCGAGGCGAAGGTTGACGGCCGGGTCAAGCATTTCTTCAGTATTTACAAAAAAATGGTGAACCAGGATAAGACCCTGGATCAGATATACGATCTGTTTGCAGTCCGGATCATTGTGGAGAATGTGAAGGACTGTTATGCGGCGCTTGGGGTGATTCATGAGCTTTACAAACCGATTCCGGGCCGCTTCAAGGATTATATTGCGATGCCGAAGCCGAATATGTACCAGTCGCTGCACACGACACTGATCGGTTCCACCGGTCAGCCGTTTGAGATTCAGATCCGTACGTATGAGATGCATCGTACTGCGGAATATGGTATCGCGGCGCACTGGAAGTACAAGGAGAGCGGAAGCGGTGCAGTCGCTGCGGGCAATGAAGAGGCGAAGCTTTCCTGGCTGCGCCAGATTCTGGAGTGGCAGCGGGATGCCAGCGACGGCAAGGAGTTTTTGAGCCTGATCAAGAATGATCTGGATCTGTTCTCCGACACCGTATACTGCTTCACACCAAGCGGTGATGTCAAGAACCTGCCGAGCGGATCGACGCCGATTGATTTCGCTTACGCGATTCACAGTGCGGTCGGCAATAAGATGGTTGGTGCCCGGGTCAACGGCAAGCTGGTGAATATTGATTATGTAATCCAGAACGGAGACCGGATTGAGATCATCACATCTCAGAATTCCAAGGGACCGAGCCGCGACTGGCTGAGCCTGGTCAAGAGTACACAGGCAAGAAACAAGATCAACCAGTGGTTTAAGACCGAGCTGAAGGAAGATAATATTGTAAAGGGAAAAGAACTGATTGACCGCTACTGCAAGGCAAAGGGCATCAATTTTTCCGAGATCAACAAGCCGGAATATCAGGCTTGCGTGATGGCGCGCTATGCGTTCCGTGACTGGGATTCCGTGCTGGCATCGATTGGACATGGCGGACTGAAGGAAGGCCAGGTCATCAATAAGATGCGCGAGGAGCAGCTGAAAAAGCTCAAGAAGGAAGTAACCGACAAGAACATTCTGGACGGCATCGGCGGAGTGAGCAGCAAAGTGCCGGTATCCAAGAAGTCCAAAAGCGGTATTGTGGTGAAGGGGATTCACGATGTGGCGGTACGTTTCTCACGCTGCTGCAGCCCGGTACCGGGCGATGAGATCGTTGGGTTTGTTACGAGAGGGCGCGGTGTTTCCATTCACCGTACAGACTGCGTGAATATCATCAATCTGCCTGCGGATGAGCGGGCGCGTCTGATTGATGCGGAGTGGCAGCAGCCGGAGAACCAGAACAGTCAGGAGCGGTATTCCACGGAGATTCAGATCTACGCGAACAACCGGATTGGCATGTTCGTGGATATTTCCAAGGTATTTACGGAGCGTCAGATCGACATTACGTCGATGAATGTCCGTACCAGCAAGCAGGGCAAGGCTACGATTATCATGACGTTTGATACACATGGAATCGAAGAGCTGAACCGGCTGATCGACAAGTTAAGACAGATAGAAGGCGTATTGGATATTGAGAGGACTGCGGGATAATGAACGCAGTTTTCTCTTTGTCCGGGAAAGGAGAGAAAGGACAGGAACATGAGTGATTTTCGTATAAAAACCTGTGTGCTGGGACCGGTCAGTACCAATTGTTATCTGATTTACGACGATGCCCGGAAGAATGCGGTGATCGTGGACCCGGCGGATAACAGCGCGTATCTTGTGGAAAAATGCAGGGAGCTTGGGATTACACCCCAGGCAGTGCTGCTGACCCATGGACATTTTGACCATATTATGGCTGCGGATGAAGTGCGCAGCGCGTTCGGATGCAAAATCTATGCTTCCCGTGAGGAGGAGAAACTGCTTCTGGATCCCGGACTGAATGCCTCTGTTTCCATGGGCGGCAGGCAGGTGAGCTTACATCCGGATGTTCTGGTACAGGACGGGGAGGTGCTTGACCTGATCGGCATGAAGTGGAAGGTAATCAGCACACCGGGACATACAGCCGGATCCGTCTGCTATTATCTGGAAGCGGAAGAGGTCCTGATCAGCGGGGATACGCTGTTTGCAGGATCTTTCGGACGAACCGATCTTCCGACAGGAAGCATGTCGGATATTGTACGGTCGATCGCGGAGAAGCTTCTGGTTCTGCCGGAAACCACCATGGTCTATCCAGGACATGGGGATCCGACGACCATTTCGTATGAAAAAAATTATAATCCGGTAGCGGTTTTTGGCCGCCGCCGATAGATCATGTGGAGACTGAAAAGCGATTATGATAGGGATTATTTTAAACGACAATTCGTATGAGCAGGATATCCGGGAACTTCTGATGGCATTTTTTCCGGGCGAGACTTTTGTCCATGAAGTGCGGGATGAGGTGGATTTGGGACTGCACGGAACGCTGAGTGAGGATCGCCGCAGCTTCACGATACAGGTGGTATCGAGAGGACCGCGGAAGGCACATTTATGGGATATGACTCCGGGCGAGCACTGGGAAGCGGATCACTTCGATGAACCGATTCGGGTGGATTATGAGGACCGGTTTGAGACCAAGAATAAGATCAAACGCAGACTTTATGTGGTATTGAAGAGTCTGACCGGCAGGAATCTTCCGTGGGGGACCCTGACCGGCATTCGCCCGACGAAGATTGCCCTGACCAGGCTGGAAGAGGGGATGACGGAAGATGCGATTTTCCGCCACATGAAGGAGACCTATTTTACCAGCGATGAAAAAATTGCGTTGAGTATTGAGATTGCAAAACGGGAACGGCAGCTGCTGTCCGCAGTGGATTACCGGGATGGCTACAGTCTGTATGTGGGGATTCCGTTCTGCCCGACGACCTGTCTGTATTGCTCCTTTACCTCCTATCCCATTGGAAAGTGGCAGGGGCGTACGGGACTCTATCTGGATGCGCTGTTTCAGGAGATGGATTATGTGGCGGAGGAGAAGCGGGGCTGCACGCTGGACACCGTTTATATCGGAGGAGGCACGCCGACTTCGCTTTCACCGGAGGATCTGGATGTCCTGATGGCAAAACTCAGGAGCACCTTTGATTTTTCCTCTGTGAAGGAATTTACGGTGGAAGCCGGAAGACCGGACAGTATTACCAGAGAGAAGCTGGAGGTATTGAAAAAGTATGGTGTGACCCGGATTTCCATCAATCCGCAGACGATGAAGCAGGAGACGCTGAAGCTGATCGGACGTCATCATACGGTTCAGGATGTAAAGGATTGTTTCCATCTTGCAAGAGAGCTGGGCTTTGACAATATCAATATGGATCTGATCATCGGTCTGCCGGAAGAAGGGCTGGAGGATGTGCGGGCGACCATGGAAGCGGTGAAGGAGCTGGGACCTGAGAGCGTGACGGTACACTCGCTGGCGATCAAGCGTGCGGCGCGGCTGAATACCATGAAAGAGGTCTATAAGGATCTGAAGATCACCAACACGCAGGAGATGATTGATCTTACCGCACAGTATGCCCGGGAGATGGGGCTGGAGCCGTATTATCTGTACCGCCAGAAAAACATGGCAGGCAATTTGGAAAACGTGGGCTACGCGGCACCTGGCAGGGCATGCATTTACAATATTCTCATCATGGAAGAAAAGCAGACCATCGCTGCCTGCGGTGCGGGTACGACGACGAAACGCCTGTTTGCGGAAGAAAACCGGCTGGAGCGGGCGGAGAATGTGAAGGATGTGGAACAGTACATCGGCAGGATTGATGAGATGATTGCACGTAAAAAGAAGCTTCTGCAGGATTAGTTTTTTCGGAAATACGAAAAAATGACTTGTAAAATGAATAAGATCGCAGTATAATTGCACCACAGCGAAATATGCGGGGAGCTTGTAGGACAGGCTGAGAGGAAAGTATGACTTTCGACCCATGAACCTGATTTGGATAATGCCAACGTAGGGATGTGCAGAGCACGCGGGATTGTTTGTTTCATGTGCAGAGATTACGGGAAATTACCAGACAGGTAGTTTCCTTTTTTTGTTATTGGGAAGTTTTGCTGTCAGGCGGCTGATTGGGGGCACCACCTTTGGCCGTTTAAGAAAAATAATGCGATACCAGAGAAGGAGTAAAGACCATGAGAAAGGCAGTAACCGATCGTTTTCATGAAGCAGCAGCAGGCGTCTGGAAGGAATGCCTGAATCATCCGTTCGTCACCGGGATTGGAGACGGAACACTTCCGGCAGAGAAGTTTCAGTTTTTCATGCTTCAGGATTATCTGTATCTGTTTGATTATGCCCGTGTATTTGCACTGGGTGTAGTGAAAGCCAGGACTCCGGAACTGATGCGGACGTTTGCGAAGAATGTCGATGCGATTCTGGATGGGGAGATGAAGATTCACCGCACCTATATGGAACGGCTGGGCATCACGGAGGAGCAGGTATTCGCTGTAAAACCGGCGCTGGACAACTTATCTTATACCAATTATATGCTTTCTGTGGCACAGGCAGGAGGCGTTATGGAGATTGTGGCATCGATTCTTGCCTGCTCCTGGAGCTATGCGGAGATCGGTCAGGCACTGGCCGGGATTCCGGGTGCCGCAGAGCATCCGTTTTATGGAGAATGGATTTGCGGTTATGCATCGGAGGAGTATGCAGCCACCAACCAGGCTCTGATCGAGCTGATGGATGATCTGGCGGCAGATGCGTCGGAAGAACAGATTGCTTATCTGACGGATGTTTTTGTGAACTGCAGCCGTTATGAACTGGGATTCTGGGATATGGCATGGGAGATGCGGTCATGAAAGACAGAATCATGAAAGCGGAATCGGTCCGTATGCTGCAGTTTGAGCAGGTTTCCTACCAGTATGCGGGGGAAGCATTTGACATCGTGGATCAGCTTTCCTTTTCCGTGTCTCCCGGTTCTTTCCATTGCATTGTCGGAGTAAGCGGATGTGGGAAAAGTACGATTTTTCGCATGATCAACGGGCTGCTGCAGCCCAAAAAAGGGGAGATTCTGGTTGGCGGCAGGCCCATTGCGGGACAGAAGCAGTACTGTGGCTACATGCCGCAGAAGGACATGCTGTTTCCCTGGAGAACCGTGGGGGAAAATCTGGCGCTGCCTCTGGAGATTCGCGGCGGATATTCCCGAAAGGAGCGGCAGGAACGGATCGAAGCAGCGCTTGCCGATGTAGGGCTGGAGGGCTGCTGCGGCAAACGTCCGGAGGAGCTTTCCGGCGGCATGCGTCAGAGGGCGGCCTTTGCGAGAACGATGCTCACGGGAAGTGACCTGCTTTTGCTGGATGAGCCGTTTTCCGCACTGGATTTTCTGACGCGTATTTCCATGCAGGAGTGGCTTCTGGATCAGTGGCAGAGGCACCGGAAGACGATCCTGTTTATTACCCATGATGTGGAAGAAGCGATTTTCCTTTCCTCCAGCGTGCTGGTGGTGGAGTCCACACCGATTCGTACACTGCGGGAGATAGAGGTACCGCTTGGTTATCCGCGTACCAGACAGGATCTGAAGCGGCCGGAGATCGTCGATCTGCGGGAACAGCTGGTGGATCTGTTAAGAAAGCAGGTGAACGTATGAGAAAAGCCTGTAAGCAGAATATACCTGCTATGATATTTCTTTTTGTGTTATTAATGATATGGCAGCTGGGCGCGATGAAGGTCAATGCGGCTTATATCCTGCCGACGCCGGTACAGATCCTGAAGAAATTGTGGGAGCTGCGTGAGGTGCTCTTTACCGTGCATCTTCCGTCCACCATGCTGGTGACGGCCATCGGTCTTCTGATTTCGCTGGTACTGGGACTTGGTCTGGCGGTTCTGATGGATGTCAGCCCGTTCTGGCAGAAGGCGCTGTATCCGGTTGTGGTGGCATCTCAGACGATTCCCACTACGGCCATCGCACCGCTTTTTGTGCTCTGGTTTGGTTACGGAATCTGGAGCAAGGTGCTGGTGACCGTATTGATCACATTTTTCCCGATCACGATTACCGTGTATGACGGTCTTCGTTCGGCCAAGGTGGAGATGGCAGAGCTGCTTGTGACCTATGGTGCCACAAAGCGGGATATTTTTCTGAAAATCAAGGTTCCGTGTGCGCTGCCGTATTTTTTCTCTGCCATAAAAATGGCGATTCCCATGAGTATCATCGGCGCTGCCATCGGAGAATGGCTGGGAGCACAGAGCGGACTGGGATATTTTTCGCGGAGAATGATGACACAGCTGGACGGAGCAGGTGTGTTCGCACCGATTGTGCTGCTGTCTGCTGCGGCCATGCTCGCGGTTGCTCTGATCGCTCTGCTTGAGAAAAAGGTAGTCCGCTGGCGCGGAGAATCCTGATAAAAAATGAAGGTTTGAAAAGGAGAAAAGAAAATGAAACGTTTTGCAGTTTTGGCTTTGACTGGTGTTCTGATGCTGACAGGCTGTGCTTCCGGTACGGAGACCGCGCAGTCTGCGGCAGCTTCTTCGGAAGTTTCTGCTGAATCTGAGAAGGCAGCAGAGGCGGCGAAGGAGTTAAAGGAACTGGATGTGGTACTGGACTGGTATCCGAATGCACTTCATGCGTTTCTGTATACCGCAATCGAAAAAGGATATTATGAGGAGGAAGGACTGAAGGTCAACATCCGTTTCCCTTCCAATGCCAACGATGCGATCTCTCTGGTTGCGGCTGGTCAGGCAGACATTGGCCTTTACTATCAGCAGGATGTGATCCAGGCGAGAGCGGATCAGAACATTCCGGTGAAATCCATCGGTGCGGTGGTACAGGGACCGCTGAATATCATCCTTTCTCTGAAAGAGAAGAATATTACATCACCGGAGGATCTGGTGGGCAAGACCATCGGATATGCGGGAACCGAGCTTTCCGAGGCGCTGATCCGCAGTATTATGACCGATGTGGGCGCAGATTACAGCGATGTGAAAATGGTTGATGTGGGATTTGACCTGATGAGCTCCATGACCACCGGGAATGTGGATGCAACCATCGGATGCCTTGTGAACCATGAGGTGCCGCAGATGGAAGAGGAAGGCTTTGAGGTCAACTGGTTTGATCTGGATGAGTATGGAGTGCCGACCTACTATGAGGGAATCTTCCTTGCCAATGATAAGGCCATTGAACAGGACAGTGAGACGCTGAAGGCGTTCCTTCGCGCATCGGCAAAGGGATTTGCTGATATGAAGGCGGATCCGGAAGCTGCTTTGAAAACACTTCTGGATAATCAGAATGAGGAAAACTTCCCGCTGTCAGAGACGGTAGAGCGCAAGAGCATGGAAGTGCTGCTGCCGATGATGGAGACTGCGGATGCATCCTTCCTCTCTCAGTCAGATGAATGCTGGCAGGAGAATATTGACTGGATGCTGGAGCAGGGACTGATTGATCAGGCGGTAAGCCTGGATGACGTGAGAGTCAATCTGGAATAAGGAATAACAGCCGGAGCCATGGGACTGATCCTGCCGTGGCGCCGGCTCTCTTTTTTGCTGCGGGTGCGCGCAGGAAACTTTGCGTCAGAAAACATTGCATTTTGCGGTTGACAATAGTATAATCTTATGGCAAAAGGTAATTTAATGTAGTATACAGGAAAATGGAGAACAGACGATGGCATTGAAAAAGAAGCCGGTAACCGGCATGAGAGATATCCTGCCTGTGGAGATGCAGGTGCGGGATTATGTCACCAATCAGATTAAAGAGACGTATCGGAGCTTTGGTTTTACCCAGATCGAGACTCCGTGTGTAGAGCATATTGAGAACCTGACCAGCAAGCAGGGCGGCGATAATGAGAAGCTGATCTTTAAGATCTTAAAGCGCGGGGAGAAGCTGAATCTGGAGACCGCTGAGACCGAGAACGATCTGGTAGACGGAGGTCTTCGCTATGACCTGACGCTGCCGCTGTCCCGTTATTATTCCAACAATGCAGCACAGCTGCCGAGTCCGTTCAAAGCACTGCAGATGGGCAGTGTATGGCGTGCGGACCGTCCGCAGAAGGGACGTTTCCGCCAGTTCGTTCAGTGTGATATCGATATTCTGGGGGATCCGACCAGTCTGGCGGAGATCGAGCTGATTCTGGCCACCACTACGGCACTGGGCAGGATCTGTCCGAAGAACGCGTTTACCGTCCGTATCAATGACCGCGGTATTTTGAAGGGCATGGCGCTTTACTGCGGCTTTGCTGAGGACAGTATGGATCAGGTCTTCATCACGCTGGATAAGATGGACAAGATCGGTCTGGAAGGCGTGGAGAAGGAGCTTCTTGAGGCAGGGCATGCACAGGAGAGCGTTGAGAAATACACGAAGCTTCTTGCGGATATGGGGGAGGATGCTGCTGCGGTACGTGCGCTTGGTGAGACACTTTCCGAGGTGCTGCCGAAGAGCGTGACCGAGAATCTGGCGAATATTATGGAGACGGTCAGCGATGTGGCTGAGACGGATTTCAGGCTGGCATTCGACCCGACGCTGGTACGCGGCATGTCTTACTATACCGGCACGATTTTTGAAGTGTCCATGGAAGGCTTCGGCGGATCCGTTGCAGGCGGCGGACGTTATGACAAGATGATCGGCAAGTTTACCGGTGTGGATACTCCTGCATGTGGATTTTCCATCGGTTTTGAGCGTATTGTGACGATTCTGATGGATCAGGGCGGCAATGTGGAGCATACAGCGGCAAAGAAGGCATATCTGATTGAAAAAGGCATGGATTCCTCACGGATGGGCGAGATCATGAAACAGGCAATGACCGAGCGGAAAGCGGGAGTTCAGGTACTGGTTGCTCAGATGAACAAGAACAAGAAGTTCCAGAAGGAGCAGCTGGGCAAGGAAGGTTATACGGAATTTGCAGAGTTTTACAGGGAAGCTCTAAAGTAAGAGAGAAGAAAGAACAGATAAGGAGATTGAATCATGGCAGAGTCAATGCTGGGACTGAAACGTTCCCATCGATGTACGGAATTAGGCACCGCGAATATCGGCCAGGACGTAACCGTTATGGGATGGGTGCAGAAGAGCAGAAATAAGGGCGGTATCATTTTTGTGGATCTGAGAGACCGCTCCGGTATCTTGCAGATTATTTTTGAGGAGAGCGACTGCGGCTCCGAGAGCTTTGCGAAAGCAATGAAGCTGAGAAGTGAGTTTGTCATTGCGGTAACCGGTCGTGTGGAAGCCCGTTCCGGTGCAGCGAATGAGAATCTTGCTACCGGTGCGATTGAGGTACGTGCGAACGGCCTTCGTATTCTGTCTGAGTCCGAGACTCCGCCGTTCCCGATCGAGGAGAATTCCAAGACCAAAGAGGAACTGCGTCTGAAATACCGTTTCCTGGATCTGAGAAGACCGGATATGCAGCGCAACCTGCTTTTGAGAAGCCGCATTGCGATTCTGACCAGACAGTTCCTGGCAGACGAAGGCTTCCTGGAGATTGAGACTCCTACGCTGATCAAGAGTACGCCGGAAGGTGCCCGTGACTATCTGGTGCCGAGCCGTGTGCATCCGGGCTCTTTCTATGCGCTGCCGCAGTCTCCGCAGCTGTTCAAGCAGCTTTTGATGTGCTCTG
>JALFHZ010000177.1 GCA_022776445.1 Lachnospiraceae bacterium | reverse complement strand
ACCGATTGGCGTTACATTCGGAAGTACCCCCTCCGGAATCATCCGGAACCCAAACATAATCACTGCGCCAATGATAAAATGGATGTAGCTTTTCATCGTTGCGTTTTTCATTTGTTTCCCCTCTCACATTTAAAATGTCATGATTGTAAAAAAACACCCGGGTATGTTTGATAAATATTTATCATATACCCGGATTTTACCGCAACTTCACCTATTTTATAATGGCATTTTTTTAGTTTATTGTAATTTTTGTATATAAAAAAATACATTTCTCCCTTTCAGGATGATAATATTCTAACGAAGACATTCGTAAAGCCGAACTGGCGGGTCAGATCCTGGCGAATCTGCTGTGCCTTCCGGATATCCTCGCTCTGTTCTGCCTGAATCACAATCTTCCATCGTCTCATCTCATTGACTCCATGCCCGACAACAAACGTCTGCATCGTCTGCATCATCAGCCGGTAATGCTGCTCATCCTGCAGAATTCTCAGCGGATAAACCAGTACCAGCCTGGCTTTCACATCCTGAATCAGATGAATCAGTGAGCCGGAATACTTGTAGGGCTGATAATCCGGATCGTTCGAATCCGTCAGATCTGCGTAGGGATCCACACTGAGCTCCACATCTTCCAGCGAAATTCCTTCCTTTTTACATTTTTTTATATAACGATACAGCCTTGCCAGACTGTTTTCCCGATGTTTGTCAATGTGATATTTCTGCATAAACGCCTGCAGGACGGTCTGATCCTCACAGATCCGGTAATCCTCCGGTATCTGCCAGAGCATCTCCCGCCATCTGGCCGGCGATGTATGGAAATACTTTTTGAATATCTGATAGAACGCCTTCATGTCATTCAGATTCACCATGGATGCAATTTCACTGATTGAATACTGATGATCCAAAAGAAGCATATTGATCAGCATCAGCTTCCGGTACATAAAAAAATCTTTGAACCCGACGCCCCCGGCTTTTTTCATAAACTGTGAAAAATATGCCGGATTCATGTAGACCAGCTTCATGATATCTTCCACCATGATTTTCTCATGTACATGCGTCATAATATATTCAACAATCAGATAGAACCGTTCCGTCAGCTCCTGATTCAGATACTCGTTGTCCTTTTTCAGGCAGGAAGCCATCTGGTAGCCAATAAAAATGAAATCCATCAGCTGGTCCTCATTAAACTCCTTTTCCGCCTTCTGTTCCGGGTGTCTGCAGAGCTGGTAATCCCGGATCATAAAGTCAACTACAATCGCATTGAGCCGTGACTTCAGAGGGCGCTGTGTCAAGGGATTTTCATCCTGATTCATGAACTCCACAAATTCCATCCGGTCAAAGATATGACGGAATTCCTTCAGTAAAACCCGCGTGGAAAGGACATACGCCCCCTCACTGGTTATGTAATGCACAATCCTGCGGTTCACAAAGGTAAACTGCCCCTCGTGCAGTTCTGTATGCCGCTCCATCCGGTGTACGGTCACAGAGCCGCTCAGCACAAGCAGCAGTTCCAGTTCCTCCGCATGAAAATGCGGCGGCATAGATTTGATATACAGCATTTCTGTGTTCATTCTATTGTCCATTTTTTAACACGCTCCTACTGTCATTATAACAAATCCAGTCCGTGAAAACAATCAAATTCTTGCAAGTCAGAGCAAACTGTAGTATGATCGTACTTATCATTTCTACAGAACGGAGGGCTCTGCGGAGCGTTCCGTACAGGAGGAGAAGGCAATGTTAATTGTAAAGAAATTTGGCGGTACTTCCGTTGCCAACAAGGAGCGGATCTTCCATGTGGCAGAACGGTGCATTGCAGATTATCAGAAAGGACATGACGTCGTCGTGGTGCTTTCCGCCATGGGAAAATACACAGATGAACTGATTGACAAGGCCAGAGATATCAATCCCACCCCATCCAGACGCGAACTGGATATGCTGCTCACCATCGGAGAACAGATGTCCGTATCCCTGATGGCCATGGCCATGAACCACCTGGGTGCCCGCGCCATCTCACTCAATGCCTTTCAGGTTGCCATGCACACCACCAGTGCTCACGGCAACGCAAGACTGAAACGGATTGATACCGAGCGGATCCGTCGGGAACTGGATGACCGCAAGATCGTCATCGTCACCGGTTTTCAGGGCGTTGATAAATATGACGATTACACTACGCTCGGACGGGGCGGTTCCGATACAACTGCCGTAGCCCTGGCCGCTGCACTTCATGCCGATGCCTGTGAGATCTACACCGATGTGGACGGCGTCTACACGGCAGATCCGCGTCTGGTCCCGACCGCAAAAAAACTGAAAGCCATCACCTACGATGAGATGCTGGATCTCGCGACTCTGGGTGCAGGGGTTCTTCATAACCGCTCGGTCGAAATGGCGAAAAAATATGGGGTTCAGCTGGTTGTACGTTCCAGCATGAATGATTCGGAAGGAACCGTTGTAAAGGAGGTTGTAAAGAAAGTGGAAAGAATGATCATCAGCGGTGTTGCTCTGGATAAGAATGCGGACAGAATCTCCGTATTCGGACTGCCGGATGTACCGGGCAGCGCCTTCAAACTGTTTAATACTCTGGCAAAGAACAATATCAATGTGGACATCATCATTCAGTCTGCGGGACGCGACGGCACCAAGGACATCTCCTTTACCGTATCCCACGACAACCTGCAGGATGCCATGGATCTTCTGGAAGAACGGAAGGAAGTTCTGGGCTTCGAGCGGATTGTCTCTGACCGGGATGTGGTCAAGCTGTCCATCGTCGGAGCCGGCATGATCTCCAACCCGGGTGTGGCCGCAAAGATGTTTGAATGCCTGTACAACCAGAATATCAACATCAATATGATCGCAACCTCCGAGATCCGGATCACGGTTCTGATTCCGGAGAAGGATGCCATCAAGGCCATGAATGCGGTTCATGAAGCATTCGGGCTGTCTGAATAATTATTGAAACCCGGTACTGCTCGTGGCAGCAAGGTATCTATCTGGGACAGCAAAGAGTGATATAACCTGTTGTTCAGCAAAATGACATGGTGGCATTTGACTCGACCGCCGCCCTGACTGAGAAAGCAGGGACGGCGGCATTTCTATTTTCTCTCCAGGCTTATCCAAGTGCTACATCCAGCACCATCATCAGTGTAAATCCGACCGTAAAAGCAAGGATTCCCACATGGGAATGTTCCCCTTCCGACATCTCCGGAATCAATTCTTCCACTACCACATACAACATGGCTCCTGCTGAAAAACTGAGCAGGTACGGCAAAAGAGGCATCACAATGTGAGCCAGAAGAATGGTCATGACAGCTCCGATCGGTTCCACCACACCGGAAAGGACTCCCATACCAAATGCCTTCCCTTTCTTCATGCCATTGCTTTTTAACGGCATGGAAATGATCGCTCCTTCCGGCAGATTCTGAATTGCAATACCGAGGGAAAGCGCCATCGCAGATGCCCAGGAAATGCCGTGATCTCCGGCCAGCCATCCGGCCAGCACGACGCCGACCGCCATGCCTTCCGGCAGATTGTGCAGCGCAACCGCCAATACCAGCATGGTCGATTTTCCCAGATTGCAGGAAACACCTTCCGGGCATGGACTGTTCATATGCAGATGTGGAATCACCTGATCCATCACCATCAGAAAGAGAATTCCACCCCATACTCCGATCAGTGCAGGCAGAAATGCCAAAGTCCCCATATATTCTGACTGCTCCATGGCCGGAATAATCAGGCTCCATATAGATGCCGCAACCATCACTCCGGCTGCAAAACCGGTCAGCGCCCTTTGCAGCTGACGATTCAGCTCTCCTTTCAGAAAAAAAACACATGCAGCTCCCAGAGCCGTTCCAAAAAACGGAAGCCAGATACCGCTGATTACTTCTGCTGTCATACCTGCTGCACCCCCTTAAAAGTCATATCTTCTGATCTCACAGTTTTTGATACCAAACCGGGCAAATTCTTCATTCTCCATATTGCGGAAATACGATTCAATCACCCTGGAAATCCCATTATGCGCCACCAGAAGGTACACTTTTTCATCTGATTCTGCTTTGATATCGTCAAGCAGATTGTAGATTCTCTGTGCCAGATGCAGCATCGTCTCACCACCGTCATAATCATAGATGAAATGCGTCTTTGCTTCGGCAAACTCTGTTCCATTCCGGGGAGTGGACTCATATTTGCCGAAATTCTGTTCCTTCAGTCTCGGTTCCTCGCGCATGGGAACCTGGTTAATCTCAGAGACATGACGCGCAGTTTCGGCTGCACGCACCAGAGGGGAATAAAGAATCTCATCAATATGAAGTCCCTGCCGCAGAATCTCTTCTCCAAGCTCTGCCGCCTGCTGATGACCAAGCTCCGTCAGTTCAATATCCGTAGCTCCACAGATCTTGTTTGCAACATTCCACACGGTCTGTCCATGTCTTGCGAAATAAAAATATCCCATTTCTGTCACCTCGTCTCTCATATGTGCTTTTCCATCACGGAACTCGCTGCGTGTTCAGTGTATCATTTTTTTCATATACCATCAACCACAAAAAATGCCGGACTCTCTGTTTTAAAAAGAATTCCGGCATTTCCATTTTCTATATTTCATGTTCCAGCCAGCACTTTACCAGCTGAATCCAGCTCTGACACTGTGGTTCCACATACTTGGCCTGACCTCCGGAAGTCTCTTCCGTGCCCAGCGCAAGTCCATGGTTGCCGACCGGATAAATGTGAAGCTCCAGGCTCACATGATGTTCGGCCAGCGCCTGCGCAAGCAAAAACGAATTCTGCACCGGCACCGACTGATCGGTCATCATATGCCAGAGAAATGTCTTTGGCGTATGTGCCCCGACCTGAAGCTCCAGCGAGACAAGCTGTC
>JALFHZ010000167.1 GCA_022776445.1 Lachnospiraceae bacterium | reverse complement strand
CCATGATTTTTCAGGAACCGATGACTTCGCTGAATCCGGTGTATCCGGTGGGAAAACAGGTGCGTGAGGCGATTCTGCTTCATCAGAAGGTTTCGAAGGAGGAAGCAAAACAGCGGGTGATTGATATTTTCCGTCAGGTAGGTATTCCGGAGCCGGAGAAGCGTTACCACAGTTATCCCCATCAGCTTTCCGGTGGTTTGCGCCAGAGGGTGATGATCGGCATGGCGATGGTGTGCAGGCCGAAGGTGATGATTGCAGATGAGCCGACGACAGCTCTGGATGTGACGATTGAGGCTCAGATTCTGCGGCTGATGAAGCAGCTCTGTGAGGAGCAGGGAACCTCTATCATTCTGATTACGCACAATATGGGTGTGGTGGCAGAGGTCTGTGATTATGTGTATGTCATGTATGCCGGAAAAGTTATGGAACAGGCGGAGACTTTTGAACTGTTTGAGAAAACGCAGCATCCGTATACGCAGGGACTTTTGAAATCCATACCGAAGCTGGACGAGAAGGCGGAGCGTCTTTATACCATCAATGGGGTAGTACCGAATCTTCTGCATCTTCCGAAAGGCTGTAATTTCTGTACGCGCTGTGATCAGGCATGTGATCGCTGCTGGCAGGAAAAGCCGGGGTTGTATCAGACTTCGGATGGCCACGGTGTCAGGTGTTTCCAATACGAAAGCGGGGTGCAGATAGATGGAGAATAATGAAAAGAAGCTCCTGCTGGAGGCGAAACATCTGGTGAAGGAGTTTCCGATCGGAGGAACGAAGAAGAATCCGCAGGTAGTACATGCAGTTTCCGATGTCAATCTGGAGATCTATGAAGGCGAGACGCTGGCGCTGGTTGGAGAATCCGGCTGCGGCAAGAGTACGTTGGGGCGTGTGCTGATCCGTCTGCTGGAGCCGACCTCCGGTGAGGTGTATTTTGATGGGCAGAATATTGTCGGAATGAAAGAGTCGCAGTTTGCGCCTCTGAGAAGACAGATGCAGATCATTTTCCAGGATCCGTATGCGTCACTGAATCCGCGTATGAGCGTCAAGGAGATCATTGCAGAGCCGCTGACGACTTACGGTTTGAAAGACAAAAAGAAGCTGGAGGCGAGAATTAAGGAGCTGATGAAGGAAGTCGGCATTCCGCAGGAATTCTACAACCGCTATCCGCATCAGTTTTCCGGCGGACAACGCCAGCGCATCGGTATCGCGCGTGCCATTGCACTGAATCCGAAGCTGATCATCTGCGATGAGCCGGTTTCCGCGCTGGATGTGTCGATTCAGTCTCAGGTTCTGAATCTGCTGAAGGATCTGCAGGAACAGTATCAGCTGACATATTTATTTATTTCCCATGATCTGAGTGTGGTAAAATTTATTGCGGATCGTGTCTGCGTCATGTTCCTGGGAAGTGTGTGTGAGATCGGAGAAACGGAGGAACTGTATGCCCATCCACTTCACCCATACACGAAGTTCCTGCTGAACGCGATCCCAAAGGCAGATCCGAAGCTGCGTGCGGAGGAGAAGGAGCTGCTGACCGGCGAGATCCCGTCTCCGGTTAATCCGCCTGCCGGGTGTCGGTTCCATACCCGCTGTCCGTATGCAAAGGAAATCTGCTGCAATGAGGTTCCGACCTGCAGAGTGGTAGGAGACCGGAAGGTGTTCTGTCATTTTCCGATGGAGTAAACTGAAAATAGTGATCAGGCGAGAATATTGCGACGCCGGGCCATTCTGTACGAGAGGCCCGGCGTTGTGTGCGTTTTATCTGCGGAAGCTGACGATTGCTCAGTCAGCACAGGGACTGCAGCTGTTCCGCTCAATCAGATAATGCGGGACAATGATCTTGGTTGCCAGCAGATTTGGATTCTCGATGTGGTTGATTATCTGAGAAGCCGCTTCGATGCCAAGCTGGAGCGAGTTGATATCGATGGAAGTCAGCTGCGGAGTGGTAAGGCGTGCAAACAGGGAGTTGTTGAAGGACAGGATGGAGAGATCCTGGGGGATGGAGATTCCCATCTCCCAACATACCTGCTGCAGGGATACAGCCAGGATATCGTCGCTGACCAGAATGGCGGTCGGGCGATCTTCCATCTCAAGAAGCCTTCGGATTCTTTCGGGGGCATCTTTTAGAACGGAAGGAATTTCCACACAGTATTCGGGACGGGGCATGATGCCGTGGCGCAGAAGCGTGGTCTGGTAACCGGATTGCCGGTCTGCAGAGTATATGAGTGTGCTCTCACTGCCCAGATAAGCGATTTTTCGGTGTCCCAGCTGATACAGATATTCGGTTGCTTCCTGTCCTGCCAGCAGATTGTCGTTGTCAATGTAGATGGTCTGATTTGCGAACTGGTAGGCTTTGCCGATCAGAACGTAAAGCAGACCTTCGTTGTATAAATAGTCAATGACAGGATCGTGCTGTCTGGAATATAGTACAATAAAACCATCTACCTGACCGCTGCGCGTCATGGTGCGGACAGCCTGAAGCATTTCCGCTTCGTCCTGGCCGGTGATCACGGTATTGATATACTGGCGCTGGTTGCAGAACTGGCTGATTCCGCGGATAGCTTCCAGATAGAAGGAATTTTCATATGCCTCTCTGGCGGAAATGGGAAGAATGATTCCGATGGTCCGGGAATTCTGAGAAGCAAGGTTGCTTGCCTGAAAATTCGGTTCGTATCCAAGCTCTGCCATGGCGCGGCGGACTTTTTCTTTGGTTTCTTCACTGATGGACGGATTGTCTTTGCAGGTGCGGGATACGGTGGATGGGGAAACACCTGCGAGTGCTGCTACATCTTTGATGGTAACTGCCATGATCATGACCTCCTTGAAAAGCTTTCTGAATCTCATTGTAATGAGATTACGCAAAAAAGTCAATAAAATTGCGCAAAGATAATGCAAACAGAATGGACCTCCGTTTTCCTGTTGGAGAATATGCACAATAAATAGAGCTTAATTTTAGTGTAAAAGTAGAAATGGTATTTTTTGTAAAATTAAGGCTTGCAATTTCCATGCAACTATTTTATATTTAGTGCAAGCGGTTGCATAAAGAAACGCAAATAATGGAGGGAGTAAACATGAGTAGCAGTGGTGAGGGTTACAAAAAGATTGAAATTATGTCTCCGTTAACCGGTAAAGCGGTTGCATTGGAGCAGGTTCCGGATCCGGTTTTCTCGCAGAAGATTATCGGTGATGGAATGGCGGTTATTCCGGAGGATGGCAGAATTGTCAGTCCGGTGGATGGCGAAGTGGTATCGGTAGCTGAGACATGCCATGCATTTGGGTTCCGTTCGAAAGAGGGCGTTGAGATGCTGGTGCATGTAGGGCTGGAAACAGTATCTTTGAAGGGGGAATGTTTCAAGGTCCATGCAAAGGTTGGTGACCAGGTGAAGAAGGGGGATCTGATTGCAGAAGTTGATCTGGGTGATCTGAAGGAGAAGGGGATGAATCCGATTACTCCGGTACTGGTCTGCGGAGGCATAGACGGAATGCAGCTGAAGGGTCAGGAGGGTACGGTAAAAGCCGGCACAGGTGTGTTGATCCGGATTGAGAAAGAACAGAGCGAGGCAGCGGCTGCGGCAGAGGAGAAAGCAGCAGCGGAAAAATCAGACGGGACAAAGTCAGAGAAACTCAAAGAAAAGAAGAAACTGCCGATCAATTTTGATTTCCTGCAGAAACTGGGCAAGGTTCTGATGGTAGTGATTGCCGTTATGCCGGCAGCAGGTCTGATGATCAGCCTTGGCAAGCTGGTACAGATGGCCGGCGTCGATGTACATATGATCGCCATGATCGGCAGCGTGATGGAAAATATCGGATGGGCGGTCATCACGAATCTGCACATTCTGTTTGCAGTAGCAATCGGTGGCTCCTGGGCAAAAGAGCGTGCAGGCGGAGCCTTTGCGGCAGTGATCGCATTCATTCTGATTAACTGTATTACAGGTGCCATATTTGGTGTCAACAGCGCTATGCTGAATGATCCGGAAGCGGTGACACACACGCTGTTCGGACAGGAGATCCTGGTGAATGGTTACTTCACATCGGTTCTGGGAGCTCCGGCATTGAATATGGGCGTATTTGTCGGTATCATCGCAGGATTTACCGGTGGTATTATTTACAATAAGTATTATAATTTCCGTAAGCTGCCGGATGCACTGGCATTCTTCAACGGAAAACGTTTTGTTCCGATGGTAGTGATTGTGTGGTCTGTGATTATTTCCATGGTACTGGCTGTGGTTTGGCCGATTGTTCAGACCGGTATCAATGCATTTGGTGTGTGGATTGCAAATTCTTCCTCCACCTCTCCGGTGCTGGCTCCGTTCATCTACGGTACGCTGGAGCGTCTGCTTCTGCCGTTCGGTCTGCATCATATGCTGACCATTCCAATGAACTATACGTCCTTTGGCGGTACTTACACGATCATGACCGGCGTAAACGCAGGGTCCCAGGTATTCGGGCAGGATCCGCTGTGGCTTGCATGGGTAACCGATCTGATTAACTTCAAGGATGCGGGGGATATGGCATCATATACGAACCTGATGACTACGGTTACACCGGCCCGTTTCAAGGTAGGTCAGATGATCGGCGCAACCGGTCTGCTTCTGGGCGTTGCTCTTGCCATGTATCGCAGAGCAGACGCAGATAAAAAGAAAAATTATCGTTCCATGTTTGTATCAACGGTATTGGCTGTATTCCTGACCGGTGTTACGGAACCGCTGGAGTTCATGTTCATGTTCTGTGCACTGCCGCTGTATATCGTATACGCAGTTCTGCAGGGCTGTGCATTCGCAATGGCAGGTATCATCCCGCTGCGGCTGCATTCTTTCGGAAATCTGGAGTTCATTACCCGTGTTCCGATGTCGCTGAAGGCAGGTCTGGCAGGAGATTTGATCAACTTTGTGATCTGTGTGGCGGTATTTTTGGCAATCGGTTATTTTGTAGCGTACTTTATGATCGGTAAATTTGCATTTGCAACTCCGGGGCGTCTGGGTAACTATACGGATGAGAATGCGGATGAGGGCGCAGCAGCAGATACCGGTGCAGCTGCAGGAAAAACTGCCGGCGGCAGCAGCCAGGCAGAACGTATCATCGCACTTCTGGGCGGCCGTGAAAACATTACTCTGGTAGATGCCTGCATGACCCGTCTGCGCGTGACGGTCAAAGATCCGGGCAAGGTTGCAGATCTTCCTGCGTGGAAGGCAGAGGGCGCGCTGGGACTGATCAAGAAGGATAATGGGATTCAGGCGGTATATGGTCCGAAAGCAGATGTATTGAAATCGGATATTAATGATATCCTGTAGTGGTTCAGGACAGTTTTTTGTTGAGAGAGATTCGGGTGCAGAAAGGATATGGAATATCATGAAGATTATGACAATGAACACACACAGTCTGGTGGAACCGGATTTCGGGATGAAGAGAGAACGGTTTGCCGACATGATTCTGAAGGAGCAGCCGGATCTTCTCGCCATACAGGAGGTCAACCAGACTGCTGCTGCACAGGTACTGAGTGAGGAACAGCTCGTCGGTTATGTGGTTTGTCCGGGCTCAGAGGTTCTGGTACGGGAGGACAATTATGCAGCCTGGCTGTCTGGGAGACTGCTCCGAGACGGGCTTTTCTATCACTGGACCTGGCTTCCGGCGAAGCTGGGATACGACCGATACGATGAAGGAATGGCGATTTTCAGCCGCCGGCCGATCGCTGAGGCGGAGCAGTGTTTTACAAGCCGGTCGCAGGATTATCATAACTGGAAGACCCGGAAGCTGCTGGGGGTTCAGGTAGATCAAAGCTGGTATTATACCGTGCACATGGGCTGGTGGGATGATGAAGAAGAACCGTTTGCCAGCCAGTGGAACAGAATGGAAGCATTTCTTTATGAAAAGAAAAAGAAAGAGCAGCCGGTATGGCTGCTGGGAGATTTCAACAGTTCGTCTGCTGTGCGCGGTCAGGGCTATGATTTGATATGTCAGGGCGGCTGGAGAGACACGTATGAGGATGCAGAGCAAAAAGATACCGGGATTACGGTGGAGGAAGTTATTGACGGCTGGAGAGAACGGGTGTCGGAACTTACCGGAGCGGGTGTCATGGGAATGCGGCTGGATTATATTTTCAGCAGCAGACGGGTACCGGTGATGCGCTCGCAGGTTATCTGCAACGGAAAAAATTATGAAAAGGTTTCGGATCATTACGGCGTAATGATTGAGATAAAGGATGCAGGGGAGGAGTTTTGATATGAAACGATCAGCGGGGGTTTTGCTTTCCATTACCAGCCTGCCGTCACGTTATGGGATCGGTTGCTTTTCGAAAAATGCATATGATTTTGTTGACTGGCTGAAGGAAGCCGGACAGACTTACTGGCAGATTCTGCCGCTTGGTACGACCAGCTATGGCGATTCTCCCTATCAGTCTTTTTCAACGTTTGCGGGCAATCCGTATTTTATCAGTCTGGAAACGCTGGTGGAAGAGGGAGTATTGACAGAAGAAGAGTGTGCGCAGGCAGATTTTGGCGAGGATGAGGGAAGTATTGATTATGAAAAAATGTATCTGAGCCGGTATCCGCTGCTTCATAAAGCATATGAGCGCAGCAATATCAGCCAGAATCCGGATTATCAGAGGTTTTTGAATGAAAATAGCTGGTGGCTCTCTGATTACGCGCTGTTTATGGCAGTGAAGGATCGGTTTGGAGGAGCGCCCTGGACGGAGTGGGCAGAGGATATCCGGCTGCGCTGGGGATATGCGATGGATTATTACCGTCAGGAACTGTATTTCGATATTGAATTTCAGCAATATCTTCAGTTTAAGTTTTACGAACAGTGGACCCGATTAAAGGCTTACGCAAATTCCAGAGGAATTCAGCTGATCGGTGATATTCCGATCTATGTTGCGATGGACAGCGCAGATGCCTGGGCCAATCCGCAGCTATTCCAGCTGGATCAGGACAATGTGCCTGTGGCGGTGGCCGGATGTCCGCCGGATGGATTCTCCGCGATTGGTCAGCTTTGGGGCAATCCGCTGTACAACTGGGATTATCACAGACAGACCGGTTATCAGTGGTGGATTTCCAGACTGGCATACTGCTTCCGGCTGTATGATGTGGTGCGAATCGATCATTTCCGTGGCTTTGATGAGTATTTTTCCATTCCGTATGGAGAAACCACGGCTTTGAACGGACACTGGGAGAAAGGACCGGGGATCGATCTCTTCCGCCATGTGGAGCAGGCACTGGGATGGAAAGAAGTGATTGCGGAGGATCTGGGTTATATGACGGACTCTGTGCGCAGACTGGTGTGGGAGAGCGGATTCCCGGGCATGAAAGTGCTGGAATTTGCATTTGATTCACGTGATTCCGGCTGCGCCAGTGATTATCTGCCGCACAATTATACGGAGAACTGCGTGGCTTATACTGGAACACACGACAATGAAACCATCCGGGGGTGGTTTGAAAGCATCCATGAGGAGGAGCGTGTGATGGCACGGGATTATCTGTGTGATGCTTATACTCCGGTGGAGAAACTGAACTGGTCCTTCATCAGCCTGATCATGCGCAGCCGGGCAAACCTGTGTGTGATTCCGATGCAGGATTATCTGGGATACGACAACAGCTGCCGGATGAATACCCCGTCTACGGTGGGAGAAAACTGGAAGTGGAGATTGAAAACGGGAGAATTGACCGAAGAACTGCAGCAGAAAATTCATGAGGTTACGCTGCGGTACGGACGGAAAAACTGGGATTAAAAGAATATCGGATATGTAGGACAGATGTTCAGGCTGGCAGGAAGATACCGTCTGGACATCTTTCTTATTTGAATCAACTTAGATAGTTTTTCATGGTCTTCAGGGCATTTTTCTCCAGTCGGGATACCTGCGCCTGACTGATATGGATTTCTTCCGCTACTTCTGTCTGGGTCTTGCCCTCGAAAAAGCGCAGATCGATGATGTGCCGTTCCCGCTTCGGGAGCCGGTCCATGGCTTCTCGCAGAGATATTTCTTCTACCCAGTTTTCCTCCAGATGCTTCTTGTCGCTGATCTGATCCATGACATAAAGCGGGTCGCCGCCGTCGGTGTAGATGGGTTCATAGAGACTGACCGGGCTCTGGATGGCATCCAGTGCATAGGTGATTTCCTCTTTGCTGATGCCGACTTCCTGTGCGATTTCCATCAGGGTTGGTTCTTTGGAATTCTTTCGCATCAGCCCTTCTTTGGCATAGATCGCTTTGTAGGCGGTATCCCGCAGGGAGCGGCTTACCCGAATGGAATTATTGTCCCGCAGATACCTTCGTACTTCACCAAGAATCATGGGCACCGCATAGGTGGAAAAACGCACGTTCTGCGTAATGTCAAAATTATCGATGGCCTTGATCAGACCGATGCAGCCGATCTGAAACAGATCATCGATATTTTCATTGCTGTTGGAAAAACGCTGGATGACACTTAATACGAGACGCAGATTTCCTTTGATGTACTGTTCTCTGGCTTCCGTGTCACCGTCCAGTATCTTTCGGAACAATTCTTCTTTTTCTTCATTGCTCAGTAAAGGCAGTTTGGCGGTATTGACTCCGCAAATTTCGACTTTGTAGCCCGACATAATCCTTACCTCCGTTATGTTGTCTTTTCCCTGCAAGATGAGAGCAGGGTAAGGAAATGAATCTGCTATAACGAAATGATGTACGGATTGAGGTGGATTTATACGGAAGAAAAGAGGAAAAAGAGTGTAAAATAAATGCAAAGCGTGCTGATGGAAGATTTCTGAGGACTGCTGTTGCAGATAGGAATAAAAATGCTGTATAATGTTATGCATATCAGATAATGCTCAGGAGCATACGAAAAACAGCCTGCAAAGGAGGATGAAAAAGAAAGTGGAAGCAAGAGATTATGCGTTGATTGATTTGCATCTGCACCTGGATGGTTCTTTATCTCTGGATTCAGTCAGGGAACTTGCGGATATGCAGGGAATTGAACTTCCGAAAAGTGAGGAAGAACTCATATCGAGGCTTCAGGTAGATACCAACTGCCGGGATTTGAATGATTATCTTGAAAAATTTGATTTTCCGCTGAAACTGCTTCAGACGAAAGAGACAATCCGTACATCTGTTTATAACCTTGCGGAGGAACTGAAGGAACAGGGGCTGCTTTACGCTGAGATCAGATTTGCTCCTCAGCTGCATACACAAAGCGGTCTTTCACAAGCTGAAATCGTTGATGCTGCAATTGCAGGTTTGAAAAAAAGCGATTTTCATGCAAATCTGATTTTATGCTGTATGCGTGGCGACAGCAACCATGAACAGAATCTTGAAACAGTGCGCGTTGCCAGGGTCTACCTCGGACAAGGCGTGTGTGCGATTGATATTGCCGGCGCAGAGGCTCTTTATCCTACTGCAAATTTTGAAGATCTATTTGCTTTAGCCAGAGAACTAGGTATTCCCTATACAATTCACGCGGGAGAAGCAGACGGTCCGCAAAGCGTGTATAAGGCAATTGAATTTGGAACAGACCGAATCGGACACGGAGTGCGTTCTGTTGAGGATGAACAGCTGGTTAAAAAGCTTGCTGCAGAAGGTATACCTCTTGAGCTTTGTCCTACAAGTAATCTTCAGACAAATATTTTTGAAAGTATCGACAAATTTCCTGTTCGAAAGCTGATGGATGCAGGCGTAAAGATTACGGTGAACACGGATAATATGACGGTTTCAGGCGTTACGCTGCAATCAGAATTCCAAAAGCTGATGGATACATTTTCCCTGACAAATGACGAACTGAAAACATTTGTAAGAAATTCGGCAGATGTATCTTTTGCAGATCATGGGACAAAAGAATGGATATACGGTGAACTTGATAGAAGATTTAGTGAGTGGCCTCTTTGATTTTGGAGTGGAAGAATTGACGTCTTCATTGGGATCCCCCCTTGATGGTGCAAAATGCACCCTTGTTTGTGTGTACGGAAACCGGGCCTATGAGGATACTCTTGCAGAAATGGAGGATGCCGCGAAGGAAAGCGGCTTCCGGATCGTTGCGGCTGTGGCTGCCGTGGCAGAACACTCCATTATGCCCCAGTATGCTTCCGGCAGACCGGATGCATCAGACAAAAGGCAGCTGGAACAGTTTGCGGAACAGATCGCGGGTAAGGAAGAAACTGCAGTTTCTATTCCGGGAAATCGCCCCTACAAGAAAGCGGGCGGTGCAGGACTGGTGCTGAAAGCAGGCAAAGGATGCACGAAGTGCGGTCTGTGTGCAAAAAACTGCCCTGTGCAGGCGATTGATCCCGTAAATTTTAAGGCGGACTCAAAGAAGTGCATTTCCTGTATGCGTTGTGTCAAACAGTGCCCGGAAAATGCCAGGACGGTCAACGGCGCTATGGTATCCATTGCAGCCCAGGTGATAAAAAAAGCCTGTTCGCTAAGAAAAGAAAACGAGCTGTTCCTGTAATGGGAATTTCTGATACAGGAGATGAGTGTCAATGAAAATCGGTATCGTAGATGTAGGAGGAGGAATCAGAGGAATTTATGCCACAGCAGAAAAACTGGGTCAAAGAGCACAGCGATATAACGAAAGTGTACGGCAGTCCCATAGTTCATGCGGCACAGATGTGTAAAGGAAAATGGTGGAAAAGCAGCGATTTGAAAAGGTGTAAACGGTTCCCTTGATTTTCCGCCGAGAAACAAGTACAATGGACGTAACAACCAAAGGGCGGTGACGTATGGATATCCAATCCTTTATTACAAATAACCTTGCACCAATCACAGGTTTACTCTTCCTGCTGATTGTATTGATCAAGAATGAAACCGTTGATAAGGAGAAAAAACTTCTGCTGCTGATCTGGGCTATGGAGCTTTTGGAACTGGTGGCTTATGACATGGAACTGATTACGGCCGCCTGGGATCATCCAACGAAGCTTCGCATCCTTCTGTCGGCCATTGGGTATTCGCTTCGTCCGGCCATCGTTTATGTGTTCATCAAATTAGTCCGGAGCAGAGAAAATCGGCACTGGAAGGAGGTCCTTCTTCTGCTTCCGGCTTTTTTTGCGATTATCGCTGCATTTTCCGCTTTCTTTACCGGAATCGTTTATTCCTATGATTCCGCCAATCAGTTTCACCGCGGACTTCTGGGGTATGTACCGCAGATTCTTACGATCCTGTATCTTCTGTACTTTATTGCCGTTGTCATGCGGCAGCGAATTTTAGAGCACCAAATTGCAACCAAGATCATGCTTCTGGTAGTTTGCTATGTAAGCCTTGCCATGGCTCTGGAGGCGATATTCAATATCAGAAGCATTGGCAGAACCGCCATTGTATTCAGTACGATTTTTTTCCTTCATGCGCTGCAGACCAAGAAACTGAAATCCATGATCCATGCCCTTATGGAAAATGAAAACCTGAAAGAAGCTCTGGTGACGGTGGAGAAGAACCGTAACGAGCTGGAAGAAATAGAGAATATCATTTCCACCGCGAACATCGGTATCTGGCGAATCGAGCTCTTTGACGGTGAGAAGCCGCGCATGAGCGCAGATCGTGAAATGCGTCGGCTTCTGGCGATTGATGATCAGAACCTGACTCCCGAGGAAACCTATAATGCCTGGTATTCCCGGATTAAGGACACCGCCATCCCATCCGTTACCAACAGTGTCAATGAGATGATCTCCGGCAGGAAATCTGAGACCACCTATATCTGGAATCACCCGATTCTGGGAGAGCAGTATGTCCGCTGCGGCGGAACCGCCTATCACGTTAAGGGAAGGGGTTATATTTTAAGAGGCTACCACAGCAATGTGACAGAGGAAGTACAGGCTGAACAGAAACATAAGCAGGAGCTTGCAGATGCCCTGATTGCCGCGCAGCATGCGAACAAGGCGAAAACCACATTCCTGAACAATATGTCCCATGACATCCGCACGCCTATGAATGCGATCATTGGATTTACCTCGCTGGCCGCTGCCCATCTGGATCACAAAGAGCAGGTGCGGGATTATCTGGACAAGATTATGACCTCCAGCAACCATCTGCTGAGCTTGATCAACGACGTGCTGGATATGAGCCGCATCGAGAGCGGCCGGGTCAAAATGGAAGAGAAGGAGCAGCGCCTCTCTTCGATCCTGCACGATCTGCGGAACATCCTGCAGTCGGATATTCGAGCTAAGCGGCTGAAATTTTTCATTGATACGGTGGATATTGTGGATGAGAATATCATCTGTGATAAGCTGCGGCTGAACCAGGTCCTTCTGAACTTTATGAGCAACGCCATCAAATTTACAAAACCGGGCGGAACCGTCGGTATCCGCATTGTTCAGAAACAGGGGGCACAGACCGGCTATGCCAGCTTCGATTTTATCATCCGGGATACCGGCATCGGTATGAGTCCAGAATTTACGGAGCATATCTTTGAGCCATTTACCCGAGAAGAAAGCAGCACGGTCAGCGGCATCCCCGGAACCGGCCTTGGCATGTCTATCACAAAAAATATTGTGGATATGATGGGCGGCACAATTGCTGTCTGGAGTGAAAAAAATGTCGGAACGGAATTTACTCTTTCACTTTACTTCCGCCTTGGCAGCAATCCGGTTCGGATTGTCCCGCTTAAGAATTTGGAAGGCATGCGGGCGCTGGTGGCGGATAACAGCATGGATACCTGTACCAGTGTCAGCAAAATGCTGAACACCATCGGCATGAAACCGGACTGGACCATGTCCGGCATGGAAGCAGTGTACAAGGCAAAATTTGCTTACGAAATCGGTAATCCCTACCAGGTATTTATCATCGACTGGCTGATTCCGGATTTAAACGGCGTTGAGGCAGTCCGCCGAATCCGGGCCGCCATCGGCAATGCCACACCGATCATGATCCTGACTGCATATGACTGGAGTGACATGGAAGACGAGGCCAGAGAGGTCGGCGTTACCGCATTCTGTGCGAAGCCGCTCTTCTTCTCCGGGCTTTATGAAATCCTGTGCGGGAATCAACCGGAGGAGCCAAAGCTTCTGGCATCGGAAAAAATGGCTGATTTCAGCGGAAAGAGAATCCTGATTGTAGAAGATAATGAACTGAACCGTGAGATTGCGATGGAATTCATCGGCCAGACAGGTGCTGCGATTGAGACTGCGGAGAACGGGCAGATTGCCGTGGATATGGTTTCCTCTTCGGAGGAAGGCTATTATTCTTTGATTTTTATGGACATTCAGATGCCGGTGATGGATGGACTGGAGGCTACCCGGACGATCCGGGCGTTAAACCGCGGCGATGCCGCCACCCTCCCCATCGTTGCCATGTCTGCGAATGCCTTTATGGAGAATGTAGAAACCTCTCTCGCAGCAGGCATGAACGATCACCTGGCAAAGCCGCTGGATATGGCGAAAGTGATCGAAACGATCAAAACCTATACATAAATAAAGGAGATATCAAACATGCAAAAAGGAAACTGGAAAGCACTCCTGCCGATCGGTATATTCCTGACTTTTTACTTGGGACTTGGAATTTTATTTGAATACATCCTTAAGATTCCCATGGGATTTTACAATATCCCGATTGTCGTATCTTTCCTTATTGCGCTGATGGTTGCATGTTTTCAAAATCCGACCCTCAGTTTCCAGGATAAGATCAGCGTCATGGCATCCGGTGTCGGTGATCCGAACATCATCACCATGATTCTGATCTTCATGACTGCGGGTATTTTTGTCGGTGTAGTGGGGCGGGACAGCGCAGAAAGCGTTGCTTATTTTCTGCTCTCCATTTTGCCATCCCGCTATGCGGTCCTTGTCCTGTTTGTGGTAAGCTGCTTTGTATCCCTTGCCATGGGGACGTCTGTCGGTACGATCACGCTGATCACACCGATTGCCATCTCCGTATCCAAAGCATCCGGATTTTATGCTCCGCTCTGTGTCGGAGCCGTTATGAGCGGTGCCATGTTCGGGGACAATCTCTCCTTTATTTCTGATACTACCATTGCTGCCTGCAATGGGCAGGGATGCGAAATGAAGGACAAATTTCGCGCCAACCTGGGCATTGCCCTGCCGGCAGCAATTGTGACACTGGTGCTTATTTTTCTGAAAACCGATGATGCGGCAGCCGGAACAGCTATCCATATGGAATATGATCTGGTACGGATCATCCCGTATCTTTTGGTCCTTGCGGGAGGTATCATCGGCATCAATGTATTTGCTGTCTTGCTGATCGGTATCGTATCAGGTTCTGTCATTATGCTTGTTACCGGAGCAGTTGCGGCACCTGATCTGCTGGCACATATGGGATCCGGAGCAGCCGGCATGTACGAAACCACGATGGTTGCGATTCTGGTCTCTGCGATCTGTGCCCTGATTCAGAAATATGACGGTTTTACGGCGCTGCTTTCTTTTATTCGCCAAATATTCAAAAATCGCAGCGGCGGCAAGCTGGGCATGGGCCTGCTGGTGGGTGCAATGGATATCGCTACAGCTAACAACACGGTGGCTATTGTTATGGCCAATCCGATCGCACGGGAGATAGCAGAGGAATATCACATTTCTCCGAAGAATGCGGCATCCATTCTGGATACCTTTTCCTGTGTTTTTCAGGGCATCATACCTTACGGCGCACAGATGCTGGTGGCGATCTCTGCGGCGACAGAGCTTGGATGCGAGATGTCTGCGTTTGACATTATGCCAAATCTGTTTTATCCGTATTTCCTGTTGATCAGTTCCCTGACTTTTATATTCCTGATTCCGGATCCAGTCCACTGACATTGACAGCATAAAAAAGATGTAGTATCATCTATTTGGTTGATGCTACATCTTTTTTATATGGATTTGAGGTGATAAAATGGATATTTCCGGAAGGCAGATTACAAAAATCGCAAGAGAAGTAAACAAACTGGTAATCAGGACGATGAAAGAAGGCGGGATTGGTTCAGGGGAAATGGATATGATTCATTTGGTCAGACATCAGCCGGGTATTTCCCAAAAAGAAGTGAGCCGACAGCTGAATATGGATAAAGGAGCTGTCGCAAGACGCACTGCCAGTCTTGAGCAGAAAGGGTATTTATCGCGCAGTGAGAACCCGGAAGATGGCAGGAGCAGGCTTTTGTATGCAACTCCCGAAGCGGAGCAATTGAAAACCTCAAAAGCTGCGGTAGAAGCAGTTTTTTATGAGTGGCTGCTGTCAGAACTGGATGAAGAAGAACAAACGGCGTTTTCCACCACACTGAATAAGCTGTATTTACGCTCCAAGCAGGAGAGCCGCAGCGGTTTCCCACATGTAACAGAGTTGCTTTTACAAGAAGGTGAAGATCATGCTGAAAAATGAAAAACGACTTCTTCTGATTGTCGCAGTAACGGGAATAATTTATAACATTGGTATGACAGCTGGTCCATGGTTTGAAGGCCAGATGGTGCAGTATCTATGCGACATCATCGGAAGGAAGCGGCAGCCTGCAGAGATGATCCGGTTAGTGCTGTGCTATGTGCCGGTTCTTTTTTTTATACAGTTTATGCGTTGTCTTAAGCGGCTTTATGTTCGTAAATTTGCAAATAACATCAGCAAGAGTATCAAAATGACGATTTATGAGAATCTGCTGTATCAAAGGAAAACGGGACAGGAACTGCCTGGAGATATGATGACAAAAATTATTGCGGATGCGGATGCCTGTGTGGAGGGGATACGTAAGTTTACCACAGAGGTGTTTGACACCGGTGTGGTAATGGCTGCGTATTTGGTCATGCTTCTTTCTTATGATTGGAAGCTGACCCTTATTTCCATGCTGTTCCCTCCTGTGGCTTATTTTCTTGCAGAAAAGCTGAAAGTGGTGGTCACCGGGAATGTGGCTCGCTGCCGCGAAAGCAGTGCACGTTTAAATACAGCAACCCTGGATCGCGTTGCCAATGCTCTGACCTACAGGGTATATGGACAGGAAACAAACCAAAATGCATGCTATGAGTCTTATCTTGCTGATTATGAGAAGAAAGCAGTAAAGGCCAATATATGGGAAAATGCGATGCAGCCGATTTATCAGGTAATTTCTATGATTGGAACTGTCATGATCATATGGTTCGGAGGAAAAAATGTGCTGGGGGCAGGATGGACGTTGTGGAATGTAGCTGCGTTTACCACTTTTTTTTCTTGTTATAAAAAGCTTGCGGTCAAATCCTCGAAGGCAGCAAAATTATTTAATGCAGTGCAAAAGGCACAGGTGTCCTGGAAACGGATTAAGCCTTATCTGCATACACAGCTGGTTGATGGGGAAACCGATGATGCTCCGGGCAAGCTGCTTTCTGTCAGGAACCTGACTTTTTCTTATCCCGGTCAGGAGCCTTTGTTCTCTGGGGTGTCATTTGACGCAGAAGCCGGGCAGGTCATCGGCATTACGGGCGAGGTGGCCTGTGGGAAAAGTACCTTTGGGAAGATTTTTACAGGGGAGCTCCCATATCAGGGACAGATTTCTTTGGGAAACAGGGTGTTTTCCAACCAGGGGGAACATTACGAGACCTGTGTGGGATACCTTGGGCACCAGCCGGAACTGTTTAGCGGCACGATTGAAGAAAATATCTGCCTTGGAAAGCCCGGGGATATTGCCCCGGTACTTTGTGCCGTCTGTATGGATGCGGAAGTCGCAGCTCTGCCGGAAGGGATCAATACCAGGATCGGCAGCGGCGGAGTACGCCTTTCCGGCGGTCAGCAGGCCAGAATTGCTCTTGCCAGAACCCTTTACCACCGGAAGCAGCTGATGATTCTGGATGATCCTTTTTCAGCGGTGGACATGGAAACGGAATCCCGGATTTTTGCTAATCTCCGGCCTTGGGCAAAAGACAGCATTGTATTGCTGATTTCTCACAGACTGGCTTTGTTCCCGCAGATGGATCAGATTCTCTGGATGGAACATGGAGTTGTTTCTTCAGCAAGTCATCAAGCGCTTCTTGAGGAGAAGACTCACTACCGGTCACTTTATTATGCACAGAGAAAGGAGGGCGAATCAGATGTCAGATAAGAATTCTGTGAGCTGTATTATAAAAAACACAATCCGAAGGCAGAAGGGGCTGAGTTTTCTGCTTATTCTGATCATTGCGGCTTCTGTTATCTTTGCGCTTCTGCCGCCCCTTATTCTGGAACCGATTGTAGATTCCCTCGCGGAAGGCAGGAAGCTCGTTTTCTCTATGGTTACGGGATATTTTCTGGTTGTAGCCATATCCGGGCTGCTGGATGCAGCCAAAGAAAGCATGATCACTGTTTTCGGGCAGCGGGTAACCCATCAGATCCGGTCTGTTATGAGTGAAAAGCTGAATCATCTTCCTGCCGCCTATTATATTGAACAGGAACCCGGTGTAACAGCCTCCCGTTTTGTCAATGATGTGGATACGGTGGAACGGCTGTTTGCATCCGGCATCATCAGTATGGCAGCGGATGTCTGTAAGCTTGCAAGCATTCTGGTTGTTATTTTTATAAAAAGCAAGGGCCTGGGCCTGATGCTGGCTGCCGTAACTCCGTTTCTGTTCTGGATGACCCGTACCTTTCAAAAAAGGATGCTGAAGGCCCAATGGGAGAGTCGTGTCTCCGTGGGGCGGACCAATCAGCAGATTCCGGAGACACTGAAAAACATTCGTACGATTCGGACTTTGCGCCAGGAGCGGTATATGCTGCACCGTTATGGGGAGGCAATCTCTCAGGGCTACCGTGCGCAGGAACAATCGAACTTCTATGACGCAGTCTATTCTCCGGTTATCGTTTCTGTCAGTGTGCTTCTGACCGGTATCATGATGGCTGCTTCTGCTCAGAGCGGCGCAATACAGGTCTTTTTTGGAATGTCTGCCGGTACTGCCGCGGCTGTGATTGCTTATGTGGGAAATTTCTTCGATCCCCTGGAAAGTATCGGTATGGAAATTCAGAATATCCAGTCAGCTGTGGCTGGCGTTGGGCGGATCAATGAATATTTGAGGGAGTCAGAACAACGGTCTGACACAGCGCGCAGGAAAAATGAAAAAAATGCAGTCCGTTTATCGGGTGTCTGCTTCCGCTACAGGGAGGGAGATCCGGAGATCCTGCATGATCTTAACCTGACAGCAGCAGAAGGGGAAACTGTTATTTTGTCGGGGCGAACCGGTGCCGGAAAGAGTACCATTGTCAAACTGATCGCGGGCCTGTACCAGCCGGATCAGGGATATGTCAGCGTCTTCGGTGTATCGCCGGGGTCCATTCCTGAGAAAGAAAAACGCCGCTGGTTTGGATATGTGGAACAGCAGTTCCGCCTGGTTCCCGGCTCTGTGGGGGATCAGGTGTCACTCCGTGACCCGCAGGTTTCTGAGGCAAAAATTGAAAATGCCCTCCGAACCGTGGGCCTGTGGAAAGCTGTCTGCAGCCTTCCGTCAGGCATCCATACGCCCTGCAGCGAAGCGCTGTTTTCACAGGGACAGTTCCAGTTGTTGTCCATCGCAAGAGCCATTGTGATGAATCCGAGACTCTTACTTCTGGATGAAATTACGGCCAACCTGGATTCGGGGACAGAACAGCAGATTCTGGCTGCGCTGGAAGCTGCGGCTTTAAACAGGACGGTTATTTCTGTTTCCCATCGCCTGTATGAAGGTGCGGTGAATGAAAATACAAGAATTGTGAACATATAATCCCGGATGAATTTGCGGTTGACAAATAGGGACAGCTGAAATAGAATACCTATAAAAATACTAGATTTATATGTAATACATACTTGTTTACGGCACTACCATGATGAGGAGGAAGGAAAACAAATGGCATATCAATTTGAAACACGATGTCTCTACGGAGAGGAACGCAGATCGGATCTGCATCCGTATGGGGCGATTGCAGCACCGATCTATCAGACCGCGACTTTTTCACATCCGGGGATCGGAGAATCCACCGGTTATAATTATACGAGAGAGAGCAACCCGACGAGAGCGGAGTTGGAGCAGATCATTTCTTCCATGGAGGGGGCGGTGGATACGGTGGCCTGTTCCGCCGGTATGGCGGCGATCAGCTTATGCCTGGAGCTGTTTCATACAGGCGATCACATTGTCTGTTCCGAGGATCTGTATGGCGGCTCCGTTCGGATTTTTCAGACGATAGGTGAGCAGCGGGGACGGTCCTTTTCGTTTGTCAATACGGCGGATGAGGAGGCAGTGGAGCGTGCTGTCACGGAGCAGACGAAAGCTCTTTATATCGAAACGCCCAGCAACCCGACCATGCAGATCACGGATCTGCGGAAGATGCGGCAGATTGCGGACAGAAATCATCTGCTTCTGATTGTGGACAATACCTTTCTGTCACCGTATTTCCAGAATCCGATTGCATTTGGAGCCGATCTGGTAATCCACAGCGGAACGAAATTTCTGGGAGGCCATAATGATACGCTTGCCGGTTTCCTGTGTGCTTCACGGACGGATCTGGCGGAAAAAATCCGTTATCTGTATAAAACGACGGGATCGGGTCTGGCGCCGTTTGACAGTTTCCTGATGCTTCGTGGAATCAAGACGCTGGCTGTGCGGATGGAGCGTCAGCAGGAGAATGCTCTGGCGATTGCACAATGGCTCCGACAGCAGGAAACGATCCGGAAAGTCTTCTATGTGGGCCTTCCGGATCATCCGGGATATGAGGTGAACCGGCGTCAGGCAAGAGGATTTGGAAGCATGCTCTCCTTCCAGACCGAACGGAGGAAACGGCCCGAAAAATCCTGGAGAGAGTCCGTTTGATTTCCTATGCGGAGAGTTTGGGCGGCGTGGAATCGCTGATCACGTACCCGATGCTGCAGACCCACGGCGATGTGCCGGTTGAAGTGCGGGAACGGCTTGGAATCACAGAGACTTTTCTTCGGATGTCGGTGGGAATTGAGCATGTGGATGATCTGCTTGCGGATCTGGAACAGGCGCTCGCATAAAATGGTTGCTGCATTCTGAAATCAGGAGGAGAAAGAGCATGAAATATGATTTTGATACGGTGATTGACCGCAGGGGGACCAATTCACTGAAGTATGATTGTGCGAAAGAACGCGGAAAAAGGGAGGATGTGCTGCCGCTTTGGGTGGCGGATATGGATTTTCGGACTGCACCGGAGATCCTGGAGCGGCTGGAACAGGTGGTACAGCACGGAATATTCGGGTACAGCGAGGGAAAGGAAGACTATTTCCTTGCGGTGCAGCACTGGTATAAAGAGTATTTTTCCTGGGAGACAAAAGAAAGATGGCTGGTGAAAACACCGGGTGTGGTATTTGCGATCGCAGCTGCGATCCGTGCCTTTACGAAGGAAGGGGACGGAGTGCTGCTGCAGCAGCCTGTGTATTATCCCTTCCGTGAAACAATCGCTGATAATCACAGAGTACCGGTAAACAGTCCCTTAAAACAGGTGAACGGACGTTATGAAATGGATTTTGAAGACCTGGAAAAAAAGATCAGGGAAAACCATGTGAAGCTGTTTCTGCTGTGCAGTCCCCACAATCCGGTAGGGCGTGTGTGGGAGGAATGGGAGCTGCGGAAGGTGGGGGAAATCTGCCTCCGTTACGGTGTGCTGGTAGTCAGTGACGAGATCCACAGTGACTTTACCTATGAGGGGCATACCCATCATGTGTTTGCCGGTCTTTCACCGGAGTTTTCAGAGATTACCATCACCTGTACGGCGCCCAGCAAGACCTTTAATCTGGCTGGATTGCAGATTTCCAATATTTTTATCCCCAATGCGAAGTTGAGGGAGGCGTTTAAAAAGGCGATTGCGGCAGCAGGCTACAGCCAGGTCAATCTGATGGGACTGACAGCCTGCCAGGCAGCGTACGAGAAGGGGCGGCCGTGGCTGGAGGAGGTAAAGGCTTATCTGGCGAATAATCTTGCGTTTGTGCGGGAATATCTGAAAGAGCAGCTGCCACAGATCCGGTTGGTGGAGCCGGAGGGGACATATCTTCTCTGGCTGGATTTTCGGGCTTTGGGTTTGACTGAGAAGCAGCGGGAGGATCTGATCGTAAGGAAAGCACGCCTTTGGCTGGACAGCGGAGCCATGTTCGGTCCGGACGGAGAAGGCTTTGAGCGGATCAATATTGCCTGCCCGAGGTCAACTCTGCGACAGGCACTGGAGCAGCTGAAAGAGGCTGTATACAAGAAATAAAAAATTAAATTTACGGATTGACAAAACAGGGGAGCAGTGCTAATATACATACAACCCTAGTGGGTAAGTAGTATTGAAAGGATCGGAGGAGAAATCATGAAAAAAATGATGATGTCCATGTGTTGTATGTGTATGCAAAATGCCCCCTGTAGAATGATGTTTTGCCATGACGGAAACCGATAGGAGTCACTGGCAGCAGATTGGATATACAGGGAGCGGAAAGCTCCATTTTTTTTTGCTTATACTCGAAGAAAGCTTACTCAAAATCAAAAAAGACAGAAAGAAAGCCGTCGACCGGATGGAAGGAAAGGAGAAACTCATGGATGAAGCAGAAAAGAAAATTGCAGCGATGATTGAGGAAAATCGGGAATTCATTCTGAGCTTTGCAGACGATATCTATAATCATGCAGAACTTGGATATAAAGAGTTTCGTACCAGTGAAAAATTCAAAGAGGCCATGAAAAATTGCTCAGACAGAGTAGAGGATAACCTGGCGATTACCGGTGTAAAGGCGTATTTGAATCCGGAGAAAAAAGACAGTTTTTCTCTTGCATTGTTGGGGGAACTGGATGCACTGAGAATTCCGGATCATGCGCATGTCAATCCTGAAACGCAGGCGGCTCATTGCTGCGGACATCACGCGCAGCTGGCCGGAGTTGTGGGTGCAGCGCTGGCACTGAGTGACAGGGAAATTGCGGATAAGCTGGATGGACAGGTTATTTTTTTCGCAGTTCCGGCTGAGGAGTACGGTGAAGTGGAATTTAAAAATACTCTGATTGAGCAGGGAAAGATTCAGTACGGAGGCGGAAAATGTGAACTGCTTCGGATCGGTGCTTTTGATGATGTGGATGCATGTCTGGCACATCATATTTCCACAGATGGAATCGAACTGGGATGCGGAAGCAACAACGGATTCGTGTCCAAGGTGATTCGTATCAAGGGAAAAGCAGCGCATGCGGCGGCGAGACCGGAAAAAGGGATCAATGCATTGTCGGCTGCGGCACTGGGCCTGCAGGCGCTGGCGTTTAACCGTGAAACCTTCCGTGATGAAGACAGTGTGAGGGTTCACCCGATTTTAACAAAAGGCGGCAATCTGGTCAATGTGGTGCCGGATGAAGCTGTGATTGAAACGCTGGTCAGAGCAAAGACTCTGGAAGCATTTGCTGACGCGGCAGAGAAGACTGACCGGTCTTTCAGGGCAGGAGCCTATGCGCTGGGTGCCGGCTATCGGATCGAGACCATGCCGGGATATCTTCCACAGATACCTCAGGCACTGCCGAAGGAACTGACGGATGCGGTACGGGAGCTGACCGATCACGAAGTAAAGGAGGTTTCTCCCGCAGTCCACAGCGGCGGTTCTACGGACATCGGAGATGTACAGCAGCTGATGCCGGTGCTGACCTTCCGGACCGGCGGTGTAACCGGAGGCCTTCATCAAAGCGATTTTGATGTGGTGGATAAGGAAGAGGCATATATTCTCACCGCAAAAATCTTTGCAGTCAGCACTTATCGGCTGTTAAAGGATGGCGCTGAGGTGGCGAAAAAGCTGAAGGAAGAGTATCATCCCAGATTCCATTCCAGAGAAGAATATGTGGAATTTATGAATCAGTTTAATCGGGTAGAGGAGGGATAAGGTATGATCCGGGAAACTGCAGAAAGCGAAAAAGAAACGAAGAGAGGAAGAAAGAAAAAGCTTACATGGATCAACCTGCTCCAGATTGCGACAGTGGCCGCGCTGCTTGCTTATATGCAGATCGCCGTGACATCCGGGAAAATCAGCAAAATCTTTCTGGCTTCACCCAGCAGCATTGTAGAAGAATTTTTTTCCACGATTGAAAAAGGTGTACTGGGTCCGCATCTTCTGATCACTTTGCAGGAGGTGTTTGCCGGGTATCTTCTGGCAGCAGTTGTTGGCGTGTCGGTCGGGCTGCTCTGGACGCTTTTTCCAAGACTGGAAGATTATATGAATGTGTTCTGCGCCGCGATCATGGCAATTCCAAAGACGGCGATTCTGCCGCTTCTGATCCTGTGGTTCGGCATCGGATTTAAATCCAAAGTGATCCTGATTTTCCTGTTTTCGGTTTTCCAGATTCTTTACAATACGGTGACCGGAGCAAAACAGTGTAAGGCCGAATATCTGAAGGTAGCGAAGGTTTTTGAGGCCAGCCGGATCCAGACGATCTTTCATGTGGTGATTCCGTCGGCACTGCCTTCCATGTTTAACGGATTTCGTCTGGCTGCTGCTACAGCGTTGACCGGCGTGGTATTTTCGGAAATGCAGTCCGCAAAAGCTGGACTCGGTTTCCTTCTTGCGGAAGCACAGCAGCTTTTGAATACGCCGAGAATGTTTTTGATTATCATTCTGGTTACGTTGATTTCCGTATGCCTGGTAAAGATTGTAACGTTTATTGAATATACATTCTGTCATAAATGGCGCAGGGTATAGCGTGGACCATGAGACAGATAAAATAAAGATTAGGGAATAAATAATAAGAAGAGGAGACAAATAGTTATGAAAAAAAGTATATTATCTGTGATTTCTGCTGTTTTGATTGGAACTTTGCTTGTCGGCTGCTCTGCAGACAAGACTGCCGAAAGCACTTCCGGCAGTACCGCTGCCGAATCGGAAACTGCAGCTACAGCAGCTCCTGAAGCAGCTGCAGCCGCTTCTCAGGATTCAGATGCACAGGATACGATCACCATCCGCAGCTGCTTTACCACCGGAATGACAGGGGCGGTGAATAACTTTGCCATCGAAAAAGGACTTTATCGGGAGCTGGGCATTGAGTTTGATATTGTTCAGGCGGAAGACAACCAGGGAAGACTTTCTCTGATATCCAGAGGAGAAATCGACGTGGCGGACGGCGATCCCAGTTCTTATATCCCGGGCATCAACAATGGTGTACCGGCAAAGCTGGTCGGCAACATGTGGAGATATTCCGGCTGCTACTGGCTGGTAGCCAATAATGAGATTCAGAGCTTTGAAGATCTGAAAGGCAAAACAATCGGAACAGCCGGTGCATCCGGCGGCATGAAGCTGTCGGTTCTGAAAATGCTGGAAAAAAACGGAATCAGCGAGGATGAGGTAAATCTGGTCGCGAACGGAACCTATCAGAAAGCTTATGCGACCCTGACTTCCGGTGAGGTGGATGCCACGATTATTCATAATCCTTATGCATCTTTGGCTGAGGCAGAAGGAATCGGCCATCCTCTGGGCCGTGCATGGGACTACATACCGGATTACTATACCGGAACAATCATTGCCAGCAATGATATGATTGAGAATCGTCCGGAAGATCTGCAGAGATTCCTTACCGCGTATTATAAAGTGCATGAAGAAGTAAAAAATGAATATTTTGATGAGTTTATCACCTGGGCATCCAAGTACATGAATACCTCGGAGGAGATTATGAGAGATGCGGTAGAATCTGAGATTGATGTGTGGCTGGATTATCCGGTTATTCCACAGGATCGTCTGGAAAAGACCTTTGAGTACTTGAAGCAGTACGGCTGGGTGGATGACGGCGTAACTCCGGAAGGCACCTATACCAATGAATTTGCGCAGAAGGCAGCAGATGAACTTGGTATGAAGGATCCGGAAAGCAAATAGCAGGAGTCAGAGAAATCGAGCCGGAAGAACCGGACAGGCAGAAGGAGAGGAAAGAAATATGCCTACCATAAACATCAAAAATATCAGCAAAGCGTATGAAGGCGAGGATGGAGAAACGGTTCAGGCGCTCAGGAATATCAATCTGGAAATTCAGGACGGAGAGTTTGTCTGTATTGTCGGGCCGTCCGGCTGCGGAAAAAGTACACTTCTGGAGATTGTGGCAGGTCTCCAGAAGCAGACAGAGGGCAGTGTTTTTCTGGATGATACGCCGGTGAACGGTCCCAGCCGGGATATCGGCGTTGTGTTCCAGGATGCGGCACTGTTCCCGTGGCGCACCATAAAACGGAATATTCTGTACGGTATGGAGACAGCCGGTGTGCCGAAAAAAGATCAGGAAGAAAGGCTGGAGTATTATCTGCAGCTGATGGGACTGAAGGGATTTGAAAACAAATATCCATCCCAATTGTCCGGAGGCATGCGGCAAAGGGCGGGAATTGCCAGGACCCTGATTATGAATCCCAAAGTTACGCTGATGGATGAGCCCTTCAGCGCGGTAGACCATCTGACTCGCTGTACGCTGCAGGAAGAACTGATTCGGATCCGGGAAAAAGAAAAAAAGACAGTTCTTTTTGTAACCCATGATATCAACGAGGCTGTGTATCTGGCAGACAGAGTGATACTGCTGACTCCGCGTCCGGGCAAAATTCAGTCAGAATACCAGATCCGTCTGCCGCATCCGCGCAGCAGAATGGATGAGTATCTGGTTCAGACTGCGTCAAAAATCGTGGCGGACATCAGCCGTGGTGAAAGCAGAAAAGAAAATCTGGAATATATCATCTGATGATACCAGGAGCATGAAATGGAAAAGAGGACAGGTTGTGGGATTTAATGAAAAAGTACATGCATATATTGCTGCGAAATATTACGTTTATTTGAAAGAACACTTTGACACGCGAGGGCTGGAAGCATTTCAGCATGCGACCCGGTACTATGCGGAACAGCGCGGACGTCGTATGGCACAGCGGGCCATACGGGATGGACAGCCGCTGACCTATGAGACCTACTGCCGATATGGCGAATGGGTCAATACGGAGGAAGTAAAGGCGCTGGGAGAGGCGAATCGGGCGGAGAAGCTTCATATTGCTCCGGACAGTGAGACTCATATTTATGTGTGTCCGTGGCACAGTCAGTTTAAAGAAATGGGATTGCCGGAAGCGGGAATTGCCTATTGTCGTGACCTGGATGCATCCATCTGCCGCGGCTTTAATCCGGAAATTGATTATAGGACTACGCAAACGCTTCATGATCATGCATGCTGCATTCAGATCGTGAAGAATTCCGGACTGAAGGAAAATGGAAACTATGCGAAAAGACCGGAAGGACTGAAATCTTTTGAATATCACTGTGCGCATTCCTACTGGAGCTACCGGGAAGCGGTGGAAGGGATTTTCGGACGAGAAGGAGAGCAGATCGGGGAGGCTGTTTTAGCAGATTTTGCTGCGGATTACGGAAAAGAAATGGCAGATATTCTGTTTGGATATCGTCATGTGAACTTCAATACGGCCGACTGAAAGAAAAATGAAGAAAGAGCAGAGGCATAAAAAGGAGGAATGCAAATATATGGCAGAAAAAAACAGGCAAGAATCGGCGGCATCCTGTACAGCAGAGAAGAAATACGGAATTTTGACGAGGTAACCCTGCGCGGTGCGCTTCATGAAAGAACACACCACGGTATTGAAGTTCCGATCTATCCGTTGGTACTGAACTGGGAAGGAAAAGCGATTGAAAATTTCGGCATTGATGCAAAAATTCTCTTTGAAATATGGAAGGAGAAAGGATATCCGGAAGAGGATGATGACATTCGGTGGGTAAAGCGGTATCTGGAATATGCGGCGCTCATCCGTCAGGGAATCAAGCCGGAAATCCCTGAAATCAACGAGCTTCCGGAGCCGTTTACAGAGGAAGAGCTTCGTGTGGTTAATAAGCTGCTATGGGGCAGAAAATCGGGACGTGCCGGCTGGATCAACAGGGAGATATCCGACGAGGTCATTCGTGCCGTATGTGATGCGGGGCGTGCAGCTCCGATCGGGTGTAATCTGGATGAAGTCCGTTTTATTGTGCTGAAAACAGATGAGGAAAAAAGGCTGATCCGAAGTGATGTTCCTACGGACAATGCGGTCATTATTGTTATCTGTTATGATAAGAGACCATCGCGTATTGTAAAACAGGATCTTCCGGATCGGGTGCCGCATAACCGTGGTTTTGACTGCGCCGCAGCAGGCGATCATATGGGACTGATGGCACATGCGCTCGGTCTAACCAGTGTATGGCTGTCTGATACACCGGAAAACGGAAAAAAATTCAAAGAAGCTTACGGTCTTCCGGAAGAATTAGAGGTGGCCATGCATCTGGCAATCGGCTATGCAGCCGCCGGTTCCATCAAGTCCGGCAGGGTTCCGCTGGATTATATGTTCTTCCGGAAAACAGAGTAACATCAGATTAAGGATTACGTCTGCAGCGGAGAGGACATAGTTATGGGTACCCATTTGATCAAACAGGCGATGTAGTCTGCCGGTTAAGGAGAATAGGGGTAATGACTTTGTGTACCGGTTTATCCGGCAGCATCGGTTTCCTTTTGTGTCGTTCCTTAATCTGTTCGGTCAGTATTTCCATGGTGGTATGGGCAATCTTATCAATCTGCTGACCGACGGTGCTGGTAGGGATGATTGCTTCCCGGGAGATTGGCGAATCATCAAAGCCGATGATCTTATAATCATCCGGGAATGTCCCGCGGCGTTGAATCAGGAGATTCAGCAGAATATTCGCAAAGGTGTCATTGGGAAGGAAGATGCCTTTAACTTTGCCCGTATATTTCTGATCAATCTCATCCAGAAGACGGCGGAAAACCCGTGTGCTTTCTTCATAACTGTGACCGGTGTCGGTTAAGATCAGTTCATGCGGTATGCTGCGTTCTCTGCATATATCTAAAAATCCCTGAATCCGTCCGTAGGATGGAATATCGGGAGAGAATTCTGCGTTAATGTGGATGAGGATCTCGGCACCGGTTTTCGCCAAAAGGCTGGTAGCCTGGATCCCTCCCATATAGTTGTCCGTGTTGACGCTGGATACATATTTGTCTTCGCGCTCAATGGTTACAATTGGAATATTGTAGGAAGCCAGCTCTTCTGACGGAATGGTATGGCTTAAGATGATCATGCCTTCGATCTTGTAGGCCAGCAGTTCCTGAATATATTTTCGTTCGATATCTTCGTGTTCATTTCCGGTGAACACAAGAAATTTATAGCCAAATGTCTCATAGGTTGCGAGAATCTGGTTCAGCATTTCGGAATAATAGTGCAGATACAGGTTCGGAATGATGATTCCGATGGAAGTGAATCCGGGAGCGGATATGATGCTTACGGAAGAGGAAATTGATCCTTCCTTTGTGCAGTCTGCAAGGATTTTCCATTTTGGCACCTTATCCATGACCCACGAAGGTGTGAGAAAGGCCACGAAGAAAGCGGTAAAAGCCGCGAAGGAGAATGGCTGTCTGATCTCTTTTGATCCGAATCTGCGTCCGCCGCTCTGGGAGACCCTGGAGCTTGCCAGAGAGCAGATGGAGTATGGTTTTACCCAATGTGATATCCTGTAAATTTCAGATAATGAGATTCAGTTTGTGACTGGAAAAGAAGATTACGACGAAGGAATCGCATGCCTGCAGGAACGGTATCAGATTCCGCTGATTCTGTTAACAATGGGGAAGGATGGAAGCCGGGCCTATTATAAAGATCTTCGGGTGGAGCAGAAGGGATTTTCCGTGAAAACGATCGAGACGACAGGCGCCGGAGATACTTTCTGCGGATGTTCTCTCGGGTATCTGCTGGATCAGGTATTTGGCGAGCGTCTCGACAGGCATTATGATGAGTTAAAATGGCTCTATCTTGAATTGTATCCGGGGAAGGAGCAGCATTTTGAAGACCTCTGCAGAAATATGGAAGGGTTTTATCGGGAGAGAAAAGAGGCTTTGAAAAAACTCGACCGGGAGAGAGAGTTACATCCGGACTGGTATAAGAAAAATGATTTGCTGGGCATGATGATGTATACCGATGCGTTTGCCGGCAGTCTGGCGGGTGTGAAGGATAAGCTGGATTATATTGCGTCCTGCAATGTGAATTATCTGCATCTGATGCCGCTTTTGCTCTCACCGAAAGGGAGAAGCGATGGCGGATATGCTGTGGCGGATTTCCGGAAAGTGCAGCCGGAGCTGGGAACCATGGAGGATCTGGAGGAGCTTACAGACGCCTGGCAGATGCGGGGAGCGGGAGTATATGGATCGTTATTATTTTTATGATGATTACCGTCTTCCGGCAGAGTTTGAAAAGACAGTTCCGCAGGTGTTCCCGACGACGGCACCGGGAAATTTTACCTGGCTAGCGGATATGGAAAAAATGATTTATAACATGCTTTATCTGACCAACCGGGGGATTGCCGCAATCTGCCGCAGGTACACAGGATTGTGCGCATTATGAGAATCATCAGCGAGATTGTCTGCCCGGGAGTGATTCTGCTGGGAGAAGTGGTCATGGAACCGTCCCGGGTGGTTCCCTACTTTGGTTATCTGACGGGGCATGGAGCCGGCGCCGTAGGGCGTGGGGAATTGTACAATTCTAACCCTGCTTCCGGAGATGCAAGGCTCTGCGGAACTACGGCTTCACTCTGCGGTCTGGAGAAGGCGCTGTATGAGCAGGATGCCAGGGCGATTGCACAGGCAGTGCAATATGACATCATGCTGCATGCTTATATGCTGGTACAGTCAGGAATTCCCGTACTTTACAGCGGAGATGAGATTGGTCAGATCAATGACTACAGCTATCATGAAAATCCGGATAAATGCGAAGACTCCCGTTATCTTCACCGCGGAACCTTCCGATGGGATCTGGAGGCAAACATCACCAATCCGGAAACCAGCCAGTATCAGATCTTCAAGGCTCTTCAGAAGCTTGAGACATTCCGATCCTCCCATAAGGTGTTTGGAACAGAAGCAGACACCCGTACGATCGATACGTTTGATGATTCGGTTCTGGCACTTGTCCGCAGGCTGGACAATGAAAAGCTGGTGGCACTGTTCAATTTCAGTGACTGCGATAAAATCGCCTGGATCCGTGAAGACGATGGCGTGTTTACGGATGTGATGACCGGCGCACCCATGGAAGCGAAAGATGTGCGGATTCCGGCAGGCAGTTTTTACTGGCTGTATCGGGACGAGAAACTGTGATAAATGAAGATGAAGTCAAAACACCCCCAGGTGCAGCGGCGAATGCGGTTAAATCCGCATTCACTGCATCTGGGGGTGTTTTTGCATGTGCGCCTAGCGGCGCACGTTTCCAACAGGTGCAAGTCCTGAATCCGCCCGGTAGTGGGAAGGATATAGCTGAAAGCAAGGGTGTCCATCGTGAGGTGAAATCTGAAGGA
>JALFHZ010000159.1 GCA_022776445.1 Lachnospiraceae bacterium | reverse complement strand
GATGTAGAGTTTGCGTGCAGCTGTTGTCATATTCCCTTCCTCTGCCAATGTGATCAGGTACTTTAACTGACGATCTGTCACAGAATCACCTCCTATAGAGTTTATTCTATTAAATTGATAGAATAAATAGTATTTTCCTTTTTATGCGAAGTATTATATAGTATTTTATTGCAATTCTAAAAACGAATAATGTATATGCTCTTATAAGTAAAGGAGGAGGGACTTTGCATATTTATGACGAGATTCGCGACCTGTTTCCTGAATTGGCTCAGGTAAAAAACAGAGAGTGGGCGGATATCACCTGTAGAATCTGGCAGGAGGTTTTTGATCGGAGCGAGTGGGAATCCCTGGATGACATTCCTTTCGGCATCCATATGTCAGGAATCTCTCTGATCGAACACACACAAGCCGCTCTTCAGTATGCTCTGAAAATGGCTGAAGTCATGCAGCAGATGCATCTGTGCGAAACGCAGATCGATCTGGATATTCTAATCATCTCCTGCATCCTTCACGATGTAGATAAACCATTGGTTACTGCGCCGGGAAAAGACGGTGCCATACGCGTTACTGATATTGGTTTCGATTATCAGCATGGTTTTTACAGTGCATATTATGCTGAAAAACATGGCCTGCCTGCATCGATTGTGACTCTGCTGATTGATCATACGGATTATTCCCGGCTGGCGCCTGATTCTCTGGAAGGAATGATTCTGATCATGGCTGATTTAAGTGACGCAGAACTGCTGAAGTTTTCGAAAACCGGAACTTCTTCGCTTCTCAAGAGCCTTGGGAAAGAATCCAACAGGCAGAAAAGCAGGAAACAAAAACAATAATTCAAAGGGGGAGTTACAAATGACGACACAAGCAGCTTTATCGCTGATTATTTTGTTACTGGTTGCTGTTTTTATGATTCTGGACATCATTCCGACATCCGTAGTTGCCATCATCGGCGCACTTGCCTGTGGTTTTCTCGGTCTGGTTGATCTGGGCTCTATTTTCGCTACTATGGGAACAGAAACCATGATTCTTCTGGTTGGCCTTTCCATTGTCGGTTCCGCGATGTTTAAAACGGGGCTGGCGACCAGAATCGGCCGATTTATGATGAAGCTGTTCGGAAAAAGTGAGACCGGTGTCTATATAGCGGCAATGGTAATCGGTACAACACTGTCTGCGGTTGCCAGCAATACCGCCGTGGTAATCACTATGATTCCTCTCGTGTGTACTATGTGTAAGGAAGTAAAGGTTTCTCCGTCGAGAATCCTCTATCCAATGGTCGCTGCCTGCAGTTTCGGAAGCGCCCTGACGCTGATCGGAACTCCCAGTAATATCGCCGGAAATACAATCCTTGCGAAATTCGATCTTCCGACGATGGGCTTTTTCGATGTCGCCTGGGTAGGTGTTCCGCTGACGGTCATTGGTTACCTCTACATGATGACGCTCGGGAAGAAAACGCTCCCGCCCAACACAGAAAGCAGCGTGGACATATCGGAAACTAAAGATCCGGGTCCGTGGGATAAAAAGACTATTCTCACAGCAGTGATCTGTGCAGTGACTCTGGCTGTCATGGTCATTCAACCGGATTTTCTCCCACTGTCGGCAATCGCGCTCTGCGGAGCTGTCATTCTGATCGTAACCCGTTGTGTTTCCGAACGTGAAGCTTATCAGTCTATCGATTTAAGCACGATGTTTCTGTTCACCGGTCTGATGACGATCACAACTGCAGTAAATAACAGCGGCGGTGGAACACTCCTCGCAGGTTTGATTATGAAGATGATTGGCAATAATACGAATCCTTATGTAATTACAACGATTCTCGGAACAATCTGCGTGATTCTGACCAGTTTTATCAGCAATACAGCCGCAACAATGATTCTCGGAACGGTGGCCGTCTATGTAGCCCAGGCTTCCGGGTTGAATCCGTTCACACTGGTGATGGTTGTTGTCATCACCGCAAATGCATGCTTTGCTACACCGGTTGGGGGTATTGCCTCTACGCTGATCATGAAGCCGGGCAACTACAAATTCAGGGATTTCGTCCGCATGGGATGGCCGCTTTCACTGATCAACCTGATCATCGCCATTCTTGTAATCCCTCTGGTATGGTCATTTTAAAGGAGATGAACTCATATGAATACATGTAAAATCTTAATGCCGATCGGAAATCTCGGAATCGGCATCAGCCCTGAAGACATGAAAACCGGTATGGAAATGAACCCGGATGCGATTGCAGTAGATGCCGGTTCTACTGATTCCGGTCCGGCATATCTTGCAAACGCTGCTCACAAATATCAGCGGCGAATGATCAAGCGGGATCTGGAAATGTGTGTAACAGCTGCCGTAAGTGCACATATTCCGCTTCTTATCGGGAGCTGCGGCACCTGCGGTGCCGACGCTACTGTCGATGTCTTTTTCGAACTGACAGAAGAGATTCTGAAAGAACATAATCTTACCGCAAAAGTTGCAAAAATCTATGCCCAGCAGGATGCCGGAACTCTGCAAAAGAAGTGGGATGAAGGCAAAATTCACCCACTGGAGGGAGCACCTGAAATTACGCGGGAAACCTTTGAGGAGTGCTCCAATATCGTCGCTCTTTGCGGGGCCGAACCTTTTATCGAAGCACTGAAAAACGGAGCTGATATTGTTTTGTGCGGACGTGCAACCGATACAGCCATTATGGCTGCCTATCCGATTATGCGGGGCTGTGACGTGGCTTCCGCATGGCACGGGGCAAAAGTCGTAGAATGCGGAAATCTCTGCACAGATTCCAGAATCGGAACCGGTGTAATGCTGACTGTGGACGAGAAAGGCTTTTCTGTAACTCCGCTCCGCCCGGAGTCAAAATGTACGATTTATACGGTATCTGCTCACCTTTTGTATGAAAATGTAGATCCTTTCCATCTGAAAGAACCTTCCGGAATGATCGTTACCGATCAGTGCGTGTACACTCAGACTGATGAGCGCACTGTGTATGTGACAAATACAAAGTTTGAGCCTGCCACCCAATATACAATGAAGCTGGAAGGCGCACACTGCTGCGGATACCAGAGTATCAATCTCGTAGGAGTTGCCGACCCGAAAGTACTGGCGGATCCAGAGAAATGGTTCCATGGAATGAGTAATATGGTAAAGCCGCTGATCCGAAAAGCAG